>NZ_VWWK01000070.1:0-33653 GCF_011753035.1 Burkholderia sp. Ax-1720
GCCGCCGGTGCCTACCGGCGGCCGCGCAGCCTGGCGTCGAGCGCGCCGAGCTGGGCCGGCGTGCCGACGTTCTCCCAGATACCCTCGTACAGCTCGCCGCTGGCATGCCCCGCCGCGATCGTGTCGCGGTAGTAGGGCGTCAGCGCGCGGCGCGTGCCGCGCGGCAGGTCGGCGAACATGCGCAGGTCGTACAGGCCGATATTGCCGAAGGTGAAGCGCGCCGCCGCGCCGTCGAGCGCGAGCCGCCCGTCGTCTTCCAGCGCGAAATCGCCGGCGGGATGGAAGGGCGGGTTCGGCACCATCACCAGGTGCATGCCGGGTGTCGCTTGCGCGGCCATCGCGGCGGCGCGCTCGCGCAGCGAGGCGTAGTCGAATTCGCAGAACACGTCGCCGCTGACCGCCACGAACACCGGCGAGCGCGCGCCGCCGGGCGCGTCCTCGCCGGCCAGCAGCGGCAGCGCCTGGGCGATGCCGCCGGCCGTCTCCAGCGCCTCGCCCTCGGGCGAGTAGCGCAACTGCACGCCCCAGCGCGAGCCGTCGCCGAGCGCGGCCTCGATCTGCTCGCCCAGCCAGGCATGGTTGATCACGATGCGCTCGAAGCCGGCCGCGGCCAGCCTTTCGATCTGCCAGACGATCAGCGGCTTGCCACCGACCTCGAGCAGGGGTTTGGGCCGCAGGTCGGTGAGCGGGCGCATCCGTTCGCCGCGTCCGGCGGCAAAGATCATCGCGGTATCGAGCACGGCGGTCATGTCGGGCAAGGGCGGATAAGGTCGGGTAATGACGGGTAGGGCGAGGTAAGGCTTGTCGGGCTGCGGCCCCGCGTTCAGAACGTGTAGCCGATCTCGACGGACGACTGTCCCTCGAGTTCGTCGAGCAGGTTCGCGAACGGCGCGAGCGGCCGGTAGCGCTGCGCCACCTTGCGCGCGTAGGCGAGGAAGCGCGGCAGGTCGTCGAGGTAACGCGGCTTGCCGTCCCGGTAGTGGATGCGCGGGAACAGCCCGAGCACCTTGATATGGCGCTGCAGGCCGGTCCATTCGAGCTGGCGGTAGAACTCGCCGAAATCGGCGTCGACCGGCAGGCCGGCCTTCCTGGCCTGCTCCCAGTAATAGACGAAGCAGTCGAGCTCGAACTCCTCGTCCCAACTGATGAAGGCATCGCGCAGCAGCGAGACGACATCGTAGGCGAGCGGCCCCCAGACCGCGTCCTGGAAGTCCAGCACGCCGGGATTCGGCTCGCAGATCATCAGGTTGCGCGGCATGAAGTCACGCAGCATATAGCCATGGGGCTGCGACAGCGAGTTCGCCACCAGCAGGGCGAAGGTCCGGTCGAGCACGCCACGCTGGCGCTCGTCGAGCGTCCTGCCCAGGTGGCGGCCGACATACCACTCGGGCATCAGCTCCATCTCGCGGCGCAGGAAGGCCTCGTCGAAGACGGGCAGCACGCCTTCGCGCGAGCTGAGCTGCCAGCGCACCAGCGCATCGATGGCGGCCCGCAGCAAGGGCTTCGCGGCGGCCGTGTCGGCCGGGTCGAGCGCGCCGATGTAGGTGGCGGTGCCGAGGTCGGAAACCAGCATGAAGCCCGCTTCCAGGTCGGTTTCGAGCACCCGCGGCGCATGCAGGCCGGCGGCCGCGAGCAGCCCGGCGATCTGCACGAACTCGCGGCATTTCTCGGGCGGCGGCGCATCCACCGCGATCGCCGTGCCGCCGGGCTCGGTGCCGCTCGCGAGCCGGAAATAGCGCCGGAAGCTGGCGTCGGCCGAGGCCGGGGCGAGCGTGTCGAGCGCCAGCGCATGGCGGTCCGCGTGCGTCGCCAGCCAGGCGCGCAGTTGATCGAGGCGGCTGTCGGCGGCGGGAGCGGGAGACTGGGCGGGGGAAGGGGGCGTCATCGAAACGGAAACTCGGGGGAGGGGGGAACGTCTTGCCATATAATACCCCACGACTTTTTTGACGCGTCCCGTGTCAATCCCCGCCGGTCGCGGGTTCGCAGCGCGCCTGCGGCCCCTCGTTGCTCCCGCCGATCGCCTTGGCTCGTGTGCGCCCCGTCGCCGTCACGGCTCGATTGCGTGGTCCGCGATGCGCGAACGCCGGGGCCTGACGGGGCCGATTCGCCCGATATCGATGCCGCCTAAACTGATTTTCCCGCTCGTATCCCGCGAGCCCGCGATGCGCAAGCGGCGCCTCGCGGTCGCCCTGCTCGCCGTCCCCGGCTTCGTGCCCGCGGTCGCCCAGGCGCAGCTCGCGGGCGCGGCCGCGGATCCGCAGCCGCTCGGAGCGTCGCCGTGGGACCTGCGTCTGGCGCCCCAGCTCGAGGAGCATCCGCTGCGTCCCGGCTCGAAGCCGGCCGGTTTCGTGCTGGCCGACCACACCAGCGGCACCACCGATCAGGACCTGGCCGCCAAGGGTTCGGCGGAGTTGAGGCGCGGCACCACCATCGTCAAGGCCGATGCGCTGCACTACGATCAGGACACCGACATGGCCGATGCCTATGGCAAGGTCACGGTGTCGGGCAACGGCTCGACCTTCTACGGCCCGGAAGCGCACCTGAAGGTCGAGGCGAACCAGGGCACGATGGCCACCCCGAAGTACCGCTTCACGGCTACCGGCGGCGCGGGCAGCGCGCAGCAGGCGGAGTTGCTCGACAGCGAGCGCTCGGTGATGACCGATGCGACCTACTCGGCCTGCCAGTGCGCGAACCCGGCCTGGTACATCAAGGGCAGCCGCTTCGAGTTCGACACCGGCGCCGACGAGGGCGTGGCGCGCAACGGCACGCTGTTCTTCCAGGGCGTGCCGATCTTCGCGAGCCCCTGGCTGACCTTCCCGCTGTCGGGCGAGCGGCGCAGCGGTTTCCTGCCGCCGACCTTCTCGCTGAGCTCGACCAATGGTTTCGAGCTGGCGGTGCCTTACTACTTCAACATCGCGCCGAACCGCGACCTGACGCTGACGCCGGAAATCATCTCCAAGCGCGGCGTGTTCACGCGGGCCGAATATCGCTACCTGTCGCCGACCTACTCGGGCGGCATCACCGGCGAATTCCTGCCCGACGACCGGGTCGCGCATCGTGATCGCTACGCGATCTACCTGCAGCACCAGCAGAACTTCGGCAACGGCTTCGGCGGCTACGTCTACTACAACAAGGTATCGGACCAGGCCTATCCGGGCGATCTCGGTTCGACCAACCAGTTCGCCAACGGCACCCAGACGCTGTACCAGCAGGAAGCCGGCCTGACCTACTACAACGGTCCCTGGTCGATCCTCACGCGCTACCAGCACTGGCAGACGCTGCAGCCGACCGTCGCGCCTTACGGCCGCGAGCCGCAGTTGAACGTGAAGTACGCGAAGTACAACGTCGGCGGCTTCGACTTCGGCGCCGAGGCCGACTACACGCGCTTCAAGATCACCACGGCGGACCAGCCCGAAGGCGACCGCGTGATGTTCAACCCGTACGTCTCGTACGGGGTCTATGGTCCGGGCTACTTCATCGTGCCGAAGGCGCAGCTGCACCTCGCCTCGTACGACCTGACCAACACCACGGGCGGTGTCCCGGGCCAGCCGAAGCGCTTCACCTACTCGATCCCGACGCTGTCGTTCGACACCGGGCTGGTGTTCGACCGCTCGGTGCGCCTGTTCGGGCAGGACTTCATCCAGACGCTGGAGCCGAGGCTCTACTACGTCTACACGCCGTACCGCAACCAGCTCGACGCGCCGCTGTTCGACACGGCCGAATCGGATTTCGGGCTGGCCGAGATCTTCACCACCAACACCTTCGTCGGCAACGACCGGATCTCGGACGAGAACCGCCTGACCGCGGCGCTCACCACGCGTTTCCTGGACGCCGCCACCGGCGACGAGCGCGCGCGCTTCGTGATCGCGCAGCAGTACTACTTCACCGACCAGCGCGTCACGCTCGACCCGACCCAGGCGCCGACCCAGGCGCGTCACTCGGACCTGATCGTCGGCGCCTCGCTCAAGCTCGGCGCCGGCTTCGCGTCGGAGACGGCGTTCCAGTACAACGCCGACAACAACCAGCTGGTGAAGTCGAGCATCGGCTTCGGCTACAGCCCGGGCGAGCGGCGCGTGCTCAACGTCGCCTATCGTTACACGCGGGCCAACGCCTCGACCCTGGTCAACGAGCCGATCAACCAGATCCTGGTTTCCGGCCAGTGGCCGCTGACCCAGCATCTCTACGCGGTCGGCCGCTTCAACTACGACCTGGCCGGCAAGCGCGTGGTCGACGGTCTACTCGGCTTCCAGTACGATGCCGACTGCTGGGCAGTGGGCGTGGGCGTGCAGCGCACCGCCAACGGCGTGAACCTTTCCGGTCAGCAGAGCTCGGCCACGCGCTTCATGGCGCAGCTGACCCTGAAGGGACTGTCGAACATCGACAACGGCCTGGTGGCCGCCTTCAAGGGCGGTGTCCCCGGCTACACGCCGCTGCCGCCGGCCCCGCCGCCGCAGGCCCGATTCAGCAACTATGACTAACTTTCGCCCTGACGCGGCGCCGGCCCAGCCAGCTTTCAATGGAGTCTTTGTGGCAATGAAGAAATCCCTTCGCTTCGCAGCAATCGTGTCGGGCCTCGCGGCCGTCATGTCGCTGCTGTCCGTCACGCCGGCGGCCGCGCAGGCGCTCGGTTCGAGCGGCGCGACGCTGGCCGACGAGGTCGTGGCGGTCGTCAACAACGGCGTGATCACGGCACGCGAGCTCGACCAGCGGGTCGGCCTGATCTCGCGCCGGCTGCAGCAGCAGAAGGTGCCGGTGCCGCCGCCCGAGGAACTGCGCTCGCAGGTGCTCAACCAGATGGTGGTCGAGCGGATCCAGCTGCAGAAGGCCAAGGACGACGGGATCGAGGTCAGCGACGCCACCGTGCAGAGCACGCTGCAGCGCCTGGCCGCCGCCAACGGCATGACGGTCGACCAGTACCGCGCCCAGCTCGAGGCGCTCGGCGTGCCCTGGAGCACCTTCTCCGGCGACGCGCGCAACGAGCTGATCCTCTCGCGCCTGCGCGAGAAGGAAGTCGACAGCAAGATCACCGTGACCGACGCCGAGGTGGCCAGCTACATCGCCAGCCAGCGCGGCCCGAACTCGGGTTCGCAGCAGGACGTGCGGCTCGAGCACATCTTCGTGGCCGCGCCGCAGAACGCGCCGCAGGACCAGATCGACACCGCGCAGAAGAAGGCCGACGGCCTGCTCAAGCAGGCGCTGGCTTCCGGTGCCGATTTCGAGAAGCTCGCCAGGAATTCCTCGGAGGCGAAGGACGCCAAGACCGGCGGCGATCTCGGCTTCAAGGCGCCGGGCTCGCTGCCGGCCGACGTGGTGCAGGCGGTCTCGCAACTGCGCCCGGGCCAGGTCAGCCCGAACCTGATCCGCGTGCCGGACGGCTTCGAGATCGTGCGTCTGGTCGACCGCCGCCCGGCCTCGGGCACCGCGGGCGCCTCGCCCAAGATCGTGCAGACGCACGTGCGCCACATCCTGCTGCGCGTGGGTGAAGGCAAGTCCGAATCGCAGGCTCGCCAGCAGTTGGTCGACATCCGCAACCAGGTCGAGGCGGGCGGCGATTTCGCCAACTTCGCGCGCACCTATTCGCAGGACGGCTCGGCCTCGCAGGGCGGCGATCTCGGCTGGATCAGCCCGGGCGAGACGGTGCCGGAATTCGAGCGCGCCATGAGCCAGCTGCAGGACGGCCAGATCAGCCAGCCGGTGCGCACCGAATACGGCTACCACCTGATCCAGGTGCTGGGCCGCCGCGACGCGGAAGGCTCGGTGCAGAAGCAGATGGACATCGCACGCCAGGCGATCGGCCAGCGCAAGGCCGAGCAGGCCTATGCCGACTGGCTGCGCGAGCTGCGCGATTCGTCTTACGTGCAGATCAAGATCGGCCAGCCGCAACCCTGAGCCCCGCCGTCATGCGAGCCGCCCAGCCCCTGCGCATCGCGATCACGACCGGCGAGCCGGCCGGGGTCGGCCCGGAGCTGAGCGCGCGCGCGCTGGCCCAGGCGGGCGATCGCTGGCCGGATGCGCGCTTCGAGGTATTGTGCGACGCGGCGCTGTTCGCCGAGCGCGCGGCGGCGGTCGGCGTGGATGCCGAGCGGCTCGGCGCCGATGGCCGCGTGAGCTTCGCGCATCGGCCGCTCGCGGTACCTGCGCGAGCGGGCCGGCTCGATGCCGCCAACGGCCTTTACGTGCTGGGCCTGCTCGATGCGGCGATCGACGGCGCGCTGGCGGGCGACTACGACGCGATCGTCACCGCGCCGCTGCAGAAGAGCACCATCAACGACGCCGGCGTGCCCTTCACCGGCCATACCGAATACCTGGCCGAGCGCACCGCCACGCCGCGCGTGGTGATGATGCTGGCGGGCACCGGCGAGCGGCCCTTGCGCGTCGCGCTGGCCACCACGCACCTGCCGCTCAGAGACGTTTCCGCCGCGCTCTCGATCGAGGGGCTGGTCGAGACGCTGAGCATCGTCGACGGCGACCTGCGCCGCCATTTCGGCCTCGCCGCGCCGCGCATCCTGGTCACCGGGCTCAATCCGCACGCGGGCGAGAACGGCTACCTGGGCCGCGAGGAAATCGACGTGATCTCGCCGGCGCTGGCGCGCGCGCAGCAGGCCGGCATCGACGCGCGCGGCCCCTATCCGGCCGACACGCTGTTCCAGCCGCGTTATCTCGAGCAGGCCGACTGCGTGCTCGCGATGTTCCATGACCAGGGCCTGCCGGTCCTCAAGTACGCCACCTTCGGCGAGGGCATCAATGTCACGCTCGGCCTGCCGATCGTGCGCACCTCGGTCGACCATGGCACGGCGCTCGACCTGGCCGGTTCCGGCCGCGCCGATTGCGGCAGCATGATCGCGGCGCTCGATACCGCCGTCGCGATGGCGCGCCACCGCCTCCAGGCACGCGCGGACTGAATTCCCGGTCCGCCTTTTTTCGTTTTTCCGGATTCGATGTCGAACAGCAGACAGCACCAGGGACACTTCGCGCGCAAGCGCTTCGGGCAGAATTTTCTCGTCGATCTCGGCGTGATCGATTCGATCGTCAATGCGATTCGCCCCGAGCGCGGCGAGCGCATGGTCGAGATCGGGCCGGGCCTCGGCGCGTTGACGGGCCCCGTGATCGAGCGCCTGGCCACGCCGGAATCGCCGCTGCACGCGGTCGAGCTCGACCGCGACCTGATCGGCCGCCTCAAGCAGCGCTTCGGCGAGCGGCTCGAACTGCACGCGGGCGACGCGCTCGCCTTCGACTTCGGCTCGCTGGCGCTGCCCGGCGACAAGCCCTCGCTGCGCATCATCGGCAACCTGCCCTACAACATCTCCAGCCCGCTGCTGTTCCACCTGATGGACTTCGCCGAGCGCGTGGTCGACCAGCACTTCATGCTGCAGAACGAGGTGGTCGAGCGGATGGTGGCCGAGCCGGGCAGCAAGGCCTTCAGCCGCCTGTCGGTGATGCTGCAGTACCGCTACGTGATGGACAAGCTGATCGACGTGCCGCCCGAATCCTTCCAGCCGCCGCCGAAGGTCGATTCGGCGATCGTGCGGATGATTCCCTACGCGCCGCACGAGCTGGCCGCGGTCGATGTCGCGGTGCTCGGCGAGGTGGTCACGGCCGCCTTCTCGCAGCGCCGCAAGATGCTGCGCAACACGCTCGGCGCCTATCGCGACGCGATCGATTTCGATGCGCTCGGCTTCGACCTGGCGCGCCGCGCCGAGGATGTCGGGGTCGACGAATACGTGGGCCTGGCCCAGGCGGTGTCGGCGGCGCGCCCGGCCGGCTGAGGCTTGTCGACGGCGGGCGCGGCCGAAGGGCGTCTGTAAGCCGTTCGATTTGCGCCCGGCGAAAATTCGCTGCGTCTGGTAAATTCGGCCGTTCCCAGAAGACTGTTCCCCACGGAGTCCCCCCATGCGAATGCTGCACACGATGCTGCGCGTCGGCGATCTCGACCGCTCGATCCAGTTCTACACCGAGCTGCTCGGGATGAAGCTGCTGCGCCGCAACGACTACCCGGAAGGCAAGTTCACGCTCGCCTTCGTCGGTTACGAGGAAGAAAGCGCGGGCACGGTGATCGAGCTGACCCACAACTGGGATACGCCGTCCTACGAACTCGGCAACGGTTTCGGCCACCTCGCGATCGAGGTCGACGATGCCTACGCGGCCTGCGACCGGATCAAGGCCCAGGGCGGCAAGGTCACGCGCGAGGCCGGCCCGATGAAGCACGGCACCACCGTGATCGCCTTCGTCGAGGATCCGGACGGCTACAAGATCGAGTTCATCCAGCGCAAGACGCAGCACTGAACCATCGGGCGGGTGCCTCGCGCCCGCTGCCGCCGGCCTTGAAAGGCCATGAAAAAACGGCGCTCCGCTTCATGCGGAGCGCCGTTTTGCATGGCAGCCGGAAAACGGGCGGGGCGCGTTCAGAGCGCCGGCAATAGCTCGGGCGGATGATGCTTGAGCGTGTGCCGCGCCTCGCGGAATTCGGGAAAGATCGATTCGACGGTCTGCCAGAACGCGGGGCTGTGGTTCATCTCGCGCAGGTGCGCGAGCTCGTGCGCGACCACGTAGTCGACGATCGACATCGGGAAGTGCACCAGGCGCCAGTTCAGGCGGATCTTGCCGTCGCTGGAGCAACTGCCCCAGCGCGTCGAGGCCGAGGACAGCGCATAGGCACGGTAGCTCACGCCGAGCTTCTGTGCATAAACCGGCAGGCGCTCGCCGAAGATGCGCTTGGCCTCGCCCTGCAGCCAGCCCTGCACGCGATCCTTGATCTGCTGGGCGTCGGCATGCGCGGGCAGGCCCAGCGCCAGCACGGCGCGCTCGGCGTCATAGGCCAGCGTGCCGTCGGCCGAGGCGATGGTGATCGCCACCGGCTTGCCGAGATAGGGAATCTGCGCGCCGTCCTTCCAGTCGATCTGCGGCAGCGCGCGCTGCTCGATGCGGGTCTGCCACTCGGCCAGCTTGGCGAAGATCCAGCGGCGCTTCTCGGCGATCGCCGCCTCGATGTCGGTGAGCGTGACCCAGCGCGGCGCCGTGATCGACAGGCCGCTGCCGTCGATCGCGAAGCCGATGGTGCGCCGCGCCGAGCGCTTGAGCCGGTATTCGAGCACGCGCCCGTCCAGCGTCAGCTTGCGCAGCGAGCGGTCGCGCTCGGGCGAGAGCGAAGCGGGAGGCGCGGGCGCGAGCGGTCCGTCGAACAGCGGCAGATCGAGCTGGTGATGATCGAGTGCGACGACGGCGGGCCGTGGCCTGGGACGCTTGGGCATCAGATCGCTTCGTTGGGCGTTGCGCAATATGAATGAAACCTTGGATCAGAGTCGTGCGGCGCCGGCCGATCGGGCGTCGCCGTTCGCGTCGCCGTTTTCGTGGCGGTAGGCATCCGGATCGATGCGGCGCATTTCCGTTTCGATCCACTGCTCGACGCGAAGGTTCAGCTCGTCCGGCGTGAGGCCGCGCGAATCGATCGGCTTGCCGATCGACACCGTGACTATACCCGGATACTTGTTGAACGAATTGCGCGGCCAGACGCGGCCCGCGTTATGGGCGATCGGCACCACCGGCACGCCGGCGCCCACCGCGAAGCGCGCGCCGCCCGTCTTGTACTTGCCCTGGCGCCCGGTCGGGGTGCGCGTGCCCTCGGGGAACATGATCACCCAGGCGCCGTCGGCGAGGCGGCTCTTGCCCTGGCGGATCACCGAGTCGAAGGCGTTCTTCCCTTCCTTGCGATTGATGTTGACCATGTGCAGCAGGCCCAGCGCCCAGCCGAAGAAGGGCACGTAGAGCAGCTCGCGCTTGAACACGTAGCAGAGCGGACGCGGCATCAGGGCCGGGAAGGCCAGCGTCTCCCAGGCCGACTGGTGCTTGGAGAGCAGCACGGCGGGGCCGTCGGGCAGGTTCTCCATGCCCTCGATGCGGTAGTCGATGCCGTTGAGCACGCGCACCACGGCGAGCGTCGAGCGGCACCAGCCGGCCGCCATCCAGTAGCGCGCATGCGGGCGCATGAACGGGAACGCGATGAAGCAGGCGGTCGCGTAGGGCACCGTGTAGAGCACGAAATAGACGAGTAGCAGCAGCGAACGGAGGAAAAGCATCGGCGTGGGCTCGGGCGTTGACGGAAGGCGCGCGCGGCGAGGGCGGCGTCAGTCCTGTGGCTGGGACAGAAAATCGAGCGCGAAGGCGCGCAGGTCGTCGTGCACGCGCGTGCCTTCGGGCAGCTTGCCGGCCGCGAGCGTCTTGCGGCCCTTGCCGGTGAGCACCAGGTGCGGGCGGAAGCCCACCGCGACGCCGGCCTGCAGGTCGCGCAGCGCGTCGCCGACGATCGGCGTCTGGTCCGGCTCGATCTCGAAGCGCTGCGTGATCATGGTCATCATGCCCGGCTTCGGCTTGCGGCAATCGCAGTTGTCGCTGGCCGTGTGCGGGCAGTAGAACACCGCGTCGATGCGTGCGCCGACCGCGGCGGCCGCCTTGTGCATCTTCAGGTGCATGGCGTTGAGCGCGGCCATGTCGAACAGGCCGCGCCCGATCCCCGACTGGTTGGTCGCGACCACCACGCGGTAGCCCGCGTGGTTGAGCCGCGCGATCGCCTCGAGGCTGCCGGGCAGCGCGATCCATTCGTCGGGCGTCTTGATGAAGGCGTCCGAATCGACGTTGATGACGCCGTCCCGATCGAGGACGACGAGCTTGCGGTTGGCACCCGTCGGCATGGCGTATCTCCTGGCAGCGCGTGGCGTGACGATGGGCCGCTCAGGCGGCCAGCTTCGAGATGTCGGCGACGCAGTTCATCTGCTGGTGCAGCGCCGACAGCAAGGCGAGCCGGTTGGCACGCAGCGCCGGATCCTCGGCATTGACCATCACGTCGTTGAAGAAGGTGTCGACCGGCGCGCGCAGCGCGGCCAGCGCCGACAGCGCGCCGGTGTAGTCGCGCGCGGCGAGCTGCGACTGCACGCGCGGCGCGACCTCGGCCAGCTGCGCGGCCAGCGCCTGCTCGGCCGGCTCGGCCAGCAGCGCCGGCTGGATCGCGCCGGGCGCGGCGCCTTCCGACTTCTTCAGGATGTTCGAGATCCGCTTGTTGGCGGCCGCCAGCGCCTCGGCCTCGGCCAGGCGCGTAAACTCGCGCACCGCGTCCAGGCGCGCGATCAGCTCGTCGATGCGGGTCGGCTCGAGGCCCAGCACCGCGTCGATCTCGCCGGCGCTGTAGCCGCGCTCGCGCAGCAGGCCGCGCAGGCGATCGAGGAAGAAGGCGAAGATCGCGTCGGTCGAATCGGCCACCCCGGCGATGCCGGCGAAGCTCGCCTGGGCGGCGCGCAGCAGCTCGACGATATCGAGCGGCAGCTGCTTCTCGAGCAGCAGGCGCAGCACGCCCAGCGCGTGACGGCGCAGCGCGAACGGGTCCTTCTCGCCGGTCGGCGCGAGGCCGATGCCCCAGATGCCGACCAGGGTCTCGAGCTTGTCGGCCAGCGCCACCGCGGTGCTGACGGCGGCCTCGGGCAGCGTGTCGCCCGAGAAGCGCGGCTGGTAGTGCTCGGTGCAGGCGACCGCGACCTCTTCCGGCTCGCCGTCGTGGCGCGCGTAGTAGGTGCCCATGGTGCCCTGCAGCTCGGGGAACTCGCCGACCATGTCGGTCAGCAAGTCGGCCTTGGCCAGGCGTGCGGCGCGTTGCGCCAGCGCCGGGTCGGCGCCGATCGCCGGCGCGATGCCGGCCGCGATCGCCTCGATGCGCTCGACGCGCGCGAGCTGCGAGCCCAGCTTGTTGTGATAGACCACGTTGGCCAGGCGCGGCACGCGATCGGCCAGGCGCGTCTTCTTGTCGGTCTCGAAGAAGAACTTGGCATCGGCCAGGCGCGGGCGCACCACGCGCTCGTTGCCCTCGACGATCTCCACCGGCGTGGCCGTCTCGATGTTCGAGACGATCAGGAAGCGCGAGCGCAGCTTGCCGGCCGCGTCGGTCAGCGCGAAGTACTTCTGGTTGGTCTGCATGGTCAGGATCAGGCATTCCTGCGGCACCTGCAGGAACTCGTCCTCGAAGCGGCAGGCATAGACCACCGGCCATTCGACCAGCGAGGTGACCTCGTCGAGCAGGGCCTCGGGCATCACCACCGTGTCGCCGCCGGCCTGCTCGGCCAGCGCGGTGCGGATCTGTTCCTTGCGGTCGACGAAGTGCGCGATCACGCGGCCGCGTTCGCGCAGCGTCTCGGCGTAGCCGGCGGCCGAGCCGATCGCGACCGCGCCGCTCGACAGGAAGCGGTGGCCGAGCGTGGTGTCGCCGGCATCGATGCCGAACGCGGAGACCGGCACCACGTCCGTGTCGTGCAGCACCGTGAGGCGATGCACCGGGCGCACGAACTGCACGTCGCTGCCGTCGGGGCGCTGGTAGGTCATCACCTTGGGGATCGGCAGCTTGTCGAGCGTTTCCTTGAGCGCGGCCTGCAGGCCGTCGGCGAGCGTGGCACCCGGCGCCGAGTAGTTCAGGAAGAAGGCCTCGGCCTTGCCGTCCTGGGCGCGCTCGAGATCGGCGATGCCCAGCTCGGGGCGACCGAGCGCGGCCAGCTTCTTGGCCAGCGGCGGCGTCGGGTTGCCGTTCGCGTCGAGCGCGACCGACACCGGCAGCACTTTCTCGCGGACCTGGCGCTCCGGCGCGACGGCGCGCACGTTGAGGATCAGCACCGCCAGGCGGCGCGGCGTGGCGAAGCGTTCGAACACGGCTTCGCCGTCGATCAGGTCGCGCGCGGCGAGGCGCTGGGCCAGGCCTTCGGCGAAGGCGTCGCCGAGACGCGCGAGCGCCTTGGGCGGCAGTTCCTCGGTCAGCAGTTCGACCAGCAGGGGAGCGGTATGGGTGTGCGTCATGATGGGGGGAATCTCGTCAGTCCTGATCGATCTTGCGTTCGGCCTTGAGGGGCGGCACCCAGCCGGGCTGGGCCGCGTCCTGCGCGTCGGTGGTGAGGCCCGGTACGCCGCGCACCGGGTTGCCGATCATCGGGAAGCCGAGCGCCTCGCGCGATTCGTAGTAGGACTGCGCGACCAGGCGCGACAGCGCGCGAATCCGGCCGATGTAGGCCGCGCGCTCGGTGACCGAGATCGCGCCGCGCGCATCGAGCAGGTTGAAGGTGTGGCCGGCCTTCAGCACCAGTTCGTAGGCGGGCAGGGCGAGCTTCGCCTCGATCATGCGCTTCGCTTCCGACTCGTAGCTGTTGAAGAAGCCGAACAGCAGCTCGACGTTGGCGTGCTCGAAGTTGTAGGTCGACTGCTCGACCTCGTTCTGGTGGTAGACGTCGCCGTAGCTGAGGCGGCGGATCTCGGGGCCGTTCGGGCCCAGTTCCTCCCACTCGGTCCAGACCAGGTCGTAGACGTTCTCGACCTTCTGCAGGTACATCGCCAGCCGTTCCAGCCCGTAGGTGATCTCGCCCAGCACCGGCTTGCAGTCCAGGCCGCCGGCCTGCTGGAAGTAGGTGAACTGGGTGACTTCCATGCCGTTGAGCCAGACTTCCCAGCCCAGGCCCCAGGCGCCCAGCGTCGGGTTTTCCCAATCGTCCTCGACGAAGCGCACGTCGTTCTGCTTGAGGTCGAAGCCGAGCGCTTCCAGCGAGCCGAGGTACAGGTCGAGGATGTTCTCCGGCGCCGGCTTCATCACCACCTGGTACTGGTAGTAGTGCTGCAGGCGGTTCGGGTTCTCGCCGTAGCGGCCGTCCTTCGGGCGGCGCGAGGGCTGCACGTAGGCCGCGCGCCACGGCTCGGGGCCGATCGCGCGCAGGAAGGTGTGGACGTGCGAGGTGCCTGCGCCGACTTCCATGTCGATCGGCTGGAGCAGGGCACAGCCCTGCTTGTCCCAGTAGGACTGGAGCGTCAGGATGATTTGCTGAAACGTGAGCATGAGGGGCCTTCGTGGGCGCTGCGGGCTGCGAATCGGGCGCCGGCGCGAGCGGGCTCGACCGGTGCGCCAGTCCGGCGCGCGGCTTGGCTGGGCGTAAAACGCGTAATTTTACCGGATCGGCGCGACACTGCGGCCGGAACGCCCGCGCGCGGCGGCGGGCGCGCCGATTGCGGGCCGATTGCAAGCCGATTGCGGGCCGGCGCAGGGGGATTCGACGGCACCCCCGGCGCGTCGCGCGCCGGGTTCGCGGTGGCGTCGAGAGGCAGCGGCCGCGCGCCCGGGAGAGGGCGCCGCTCTTCGTCGTGGCCTGTATCGAGCGCCGCATGCGCGGCACCGGCCACGCCCGCACGTACCGCCCGCGTGGCGTGCGAATCGCGAAGCGCACGGTAAGATGCCGCATCCGCCCAGCCGACCCACGGACCGCCGCCGCTCATGTTCAGAACGCCCGTCGACCCGCAGTTCCCCTTCTACCCGCCGCTGCTCGAATTCCTGAGCGAGGCCGCGGCCGCCGGCGAGGCCGGCCGCGCCGAGGCGCGCGCGTCATGGCTCGACGCCGCCTCGCGGCTGCATTCGCTCGACTACGAGGCGCTCGCGCGGCTCACCGTGACCCTGCTCGAACACCAGCGCTACGGCGACGCGGCCGAATTCGCGAGCTGCCTGTGGCGCGTCGAGCCCGAGGTGGCCGCGCTCGCCTTCAACTGTGGTTACGCGTTGCAGATGGGCGGCCGCCACGCCGAGGCGATCGCGCCGTACCGGCGCGCGCTGGAACTCGCGCCCGATTGGCCTTCGCTGCGCAACAACCTGGCGATCGCGGTGCGGATCTCGGGCGGCGACCCGGCCGAGGAACTGGCGCTGCTGGAGCAGGCCGTGGCCGCCAATGCGCGCGACGAGCAGGCCTGGATCAACCTGGTGGTCGCCTACCGGGCCCGCTACGACCTGGCGCGCTCGATCGCGGCGGCCGAGCGAGCGCTGGCGCTGGCCCCCGACAGCGCGCTGGCGCAGAACAATGCCTCCTGCGCCTACAAGGAAGCGCAGCGCTGGGACGAGGCCGAGCGCTGCGCGCGCCGCGCGCTGGCGCTGTCGCCCGACGACGCCTCGTTCCGTTTCAACCTGGCCATCATCGAACTCGCGCGCGGCAACTTCGCCGACGGGTGGCTGGGCCACGAGGCGCGCTGGCAGGGCTCGAGCGAGCTGCGCGGCGGCCATCCCGCGCTGAACGCGCCGCGCTGGCGCGGCGAGCCGCTGGCCGGCAAGACCTTGCTGGTGTGGGGCGAGCAGGGCATGGGCGACCTGCTGCAGTTTTGCCGCGCGATTCCGCTGCTGGCCGAGCACGTGCACCGCGAGGGCGGCCGGCTGGCCTGGAATTCCTTCCCGCAAATGGGTGAGCTGCTGTCGCGCAGCCTCGGCGCGCATGTCGATCTCTATTCGAGCGACGTCTCGCTCGATCGCCTGCCCGCCGCCGACTACCAACTGCCGATCGGCAGCGTGCCCTGGCAGCTCGGCCTGCCCGACGCGGCCAGCGGCGCGAGCGTGCCCTACCTGCGCGCCGACACGGCCGCGCGCGACGCCTGGCGTGCGCGCTTCGCGGCCGAGGCGCGGCCCGGCGAGCGCCTGCGGGTCGGGCTGGCCTGGACCGGCAGCGCCGGCCATCAGCGCAATCCGTTCCGGCGCGTGGGCCTCGATCGCTACGCGGCGGCCTTCGCCGGCATCGAGGGCGTGAGCTTCCATTCGCTGCAGCCGGGGCTCGGTGCCGAGGTCGAGGCGGCGCGCGCCGCGGGCCTGCCGATCGTCGATCATTCGGCCGAATGGCGCAGCTTCGACGACACCGCCGCCTATCTCGGCGCGCTGGACCTGGTGATCACGGTCTGCACCTCGATCGCCCATCTGAGCGGCGCGCTGGGCCAGGCGAGCTGGGTGCTGCTCGACGTCAATCCGCATTGGGTCTGGCAGCACGAGCGCCGCGACAGCCCGCTCTATCCCTCGGCGACGCTGTACCGGCAAGCGGCCTTCATGCAATGGACGCCGGTGCTCGAGGCGGTCGCGCGGGACCTGCGAGCGCTGGCTGGCGCGGACGGCGCCTGGTAAGGCGCGCTGCGCGCCGGGGCGGGCAGGCAAGCGAGGGGAGGCGAGGGAAGACGAGAAGGCCGGGTCCGGGGCGATCAGCGAATCAGGACCGGTAAGCGAACCGGCGCCGCGCGAGCGGCGCCGGTCAATCCCGCGCTCAGCCGCGCCGGCGCAGGCGCGGGCCGGCCAGCAGCGCGAAGCCGAGCAGCACCAGGGCGAGCGCGAGCACGATCGCATTGCCGCTGGCGACGAAGGGCGTGATGCCCTGGGTGCCCTCGACGGTCACGTCGAGCGAGCCCAGCGTGAAGGGCTTGAGACGCCCGATCACGCGGCCGTGCGCGTCGATCGCGGCGGTCATGCCGGTATTGGTGGCGCGCAGCATTGGCCGGCCGGTTTCGAGCGAGCGCATGCGCGCGATCTGCAGATGCTGGTCGAGCGCGATGGTGTCGCCGAACCAGGCGAGGTTGGTGACATTGACCAGGATGCCCGGCGAGGGCGCGTTGTCGCGCACCGTGGCGGCGATCTCCTCGCCGAAGATGTCCTCGTAGCAGATGTCGGCCATCACCGGCTGGTTGTGCACCAGGAACGGCGCCTGCACCGGCGCGCCGCGCGCGAAGTCGCCCAGCGGCATCTTCATCAGCCTGACGAACCAGTGGAAGCCCCAGGGGATGAACTCGCCGAAGGGCACCAGGTGGTGCTTGTCGTAGTGATAGATGTCGGTCGAGCCCGGCGTCACGCCATACAGGCTGTTGGTGTAGTCGGTCAGGCTGCCGTCGGGCAGCACCTTGTCACCCACCGCGCCGAACAGCACCGAGGTGCCGGTCTTGTCGACGAAGCTGCGCACCGCCTTGGCGAAGGGCAGCGGAATGTCCTGGATCATCACCGCGATCGCCGTCTCGGGCGTGACCACCAGGTCCGCGGGCTTCTCGGTGATCATCGTGGTGTACATCTTGATCGCCGCGTCGATGCCGGCCTGCTCGAACTTGACGTCCTGCTTGACGTTGCCCTGCAGCAGGCGCACCCGCAGCGGCTGGTTCTCGGGCTGGGTCCAGGGCACCAGCGGCAGCAGCAGGCCGGCGGCCACCAGCGCGGCGGCCAGCGTGGCCGGCGCGAGCGCGCCGCCACGTCCTTTACTGGCACGCACCACCGCATTGACCACCAGCGCCGCGAACAGCGCCAGCACCCAGCCGATCCCGTAGACACCGACGAGCGGCGCATAGCCGGCGAACGGCCCGTCCACCTGCGGATAACCGCTGGCCAGCCACGGGAAGCCGGTAAACACCGTGCCGCGCGCCCATTCGCCGATCGCCCAGGCGCTCGCGAACGCCAAGGCGCCGTGCCAGCTCGGCGCGAACGCGCGCCCGGCGCGCTTGCCCGAAGCCAGCGCCCAGGCCAGCGCGGACAGCGCCGGATAGACCGCCAGGTACAGGCAGAACAGCACCAGCGCGCCGCCCGCGATCCAGGCGGCCATCTCGCCATACACGTGCATGCTGATGTACAGCCACCAGATGCCGGACAGGAAATTGCCGAAGCCGAAGGCGGCGCCGGTCAGCGTGGCCTGCCAGCGCGTGCCGCAGCGCGCGAGCTGGGCGAAGAACCAGACGAACACCAGCAACTGGAGCCAGCCGCCGTGTGGAGTGGGGGCGAAGCTGAGGGTATTGGCCGCGCCGGCGAGCAGCGCGGCGGGGAAATGCCAGCCGGGCAGCGCGCGGCCGCCGGAGCCGCCCGAGGCGAAGGTGGCGCCGCGCCGCGCGCGGGTCGGGAACGATTCGGCCATGTGGTCGAAGGGTGGAGCGTTGAGGGAGGCCGGACGATCAGTCGTCGCCGGCCGATTCGCCGCGGCGGCCGGCGAGCGGGTCGCGGCGCACCAGCAGCACGTGGATCTGACGCGCGTCGCCGCGCTGGATCTCGAAGATCAGCTTGCCCAGCCGCAGCTTCTCGCCGCGATGCGGGACCCGGCCGAAATGGTGGGTGATCAGCCCGCCGATGGTATCGACCTCGTCGTCGGGGAAATCGGTGCCGAACGTCTCGTTGAACTGGGCGATCTCGGTGAGCGCGCGCACGCGGTAGCGGCCGTCCGGCGCCGAGATGATATTGCCGGCTTCCTCGTCGAAGTCGTATTCGTCCTCGATGTCGCCGACGATCTGCTCCAGCACGTCCTCGATGGTGATCAGGCCGGCCACGCCGCCGTATTCGTCCACCACGATCGCGAGGTGGTTGCGGTTCACGCGGAAGTCGTGCAGCAGCACGTTCAGGCGCTTCGACTCCGGGATGAACACGGCCGGGCGCAGCATGCCGCGCACATCGAATTCCTCTTCGGCGTAGAAGCGCAGCAGGTCCTTCGCGAGCAGCACGCCGATCACGTTGTCACGGTTCTCTTCGTAGACGGGGTAGCGCGAGTGGGCCTTCTCGAGCACGAAGGGGATGAAATCCTCGGGCTTGTCGGCGATGTTGATCGCGTCCATCTGGGCGCGGGGCACCATGATGTCGCGCGCGCAGAGGTCGGAAACCTGGAACACGCCCTCGATCATCGAGAGCGAATCGGCGTCGATCAGGTTGCGCTCGTGCGCGTCTTGCAGGATTTCGAGCAGCTCGCCGCGCGATTCGGGCTCGGGCGAGATGAAGTCGGTCAGGCGTTCGAGCAGCGAGCGCTTTTCGGGAGGTTTGTCGGTGGACTTTCGACTGGGATACGAATCGTTCATGGTGGTGCGCCCGGCAGGTGCGTGGGCGCGTTGTCACGGAGTTGGGAAGGATACACCAAGGGCGTGGCGCTGCCGTGTCGGCCGGATGGCGGACGCGGCGGCCGGCCCGGCGACGCTGGGCCCATCCTAACCCGGAATCGGCGCGGGCCCAAGGCGGGCCAAAAATCGCGCTTCGCGGGCGCCGCGAACGAAATGAACGGCGCGGCGGCGCGGCCGGCCGGGTTCAGGCGCAGCGCGCCAGCAGCGCTTCCAGCGCGCGATCGGGGATCCCGCTCTCGCGCAGCGCGGCGACGGTGCGCGTCACGTAGTCGAGGGTGGTGCCGTAGCGGCCCTCGGCGGAGCCGAACACGGCGCGGAACACCTCGTCGGACAGCTTGCCGGTATAGGTGGGCGCCTCGCGGCGCATCACGAAGGCCAGCGCCCGCACGCGCTGGCCGGTGCTCAGCGTGCAGGGCAGCCAGGCGGGCCGGTACGAGCCCATCGGCATCTCGCGCTTCCAGAGCGTTTCGAGATGCGGCATCGCGCTGGAGCCGGCGATCCGGAACGCCACGCCGCTGCAGGAGCCGCCGCGATCGAGCGCCAGCACCAGGCCGGGCCGTTCCGGCGTGCCGCGGTTCACGCGCGACCACAGGTAGAGCCCGCGATGGTAGCCGTGCACGCGGCCATGCACCTTCTCGACGGTCGGCAGCCCCGGGTTCCAGATCAGCGAGCCATAACCGAACAGCCAGAGATCGGCGCGGCGATCCCAGTCGGCGAGGCTCGCGTCCAGCGAGCTGGCGAGTTCGTCCTCGCTGAGCAGCCGGCCGCTGCCGATTGGGGGCGGGTAGGCGTTGGAGGCGGGAATCGGGGTGCTCACGGAATCCTGGCGGCCGCAGGCGGCTCGGGTTGATCGGGGAAGGAACGGATGGCGCGACGGACCCGGGCCTTACAGATAGGGGTTCGGGAAACCGAGCTTGGCGAGGATGTCGATCTCGAGCGCTTCCATCTCGGCGGCGTCTTCCTCGCCGCGCTCGTGATCATACCCCTGCGCGTGCAGCGCGCCGTGCACCAGCAGGTGCGCGTAGTGGGCCACCAGCGGCTTGTCCTGCTCGCCGGCCTCCTTCTCGACCACCGGGCAGCACAGCACGAGATCGCCGATGGTGGTGCCGTCGGGCGCCTGGTCGTAGGCGAAGGTCAGCACGTTGGTGGGGTAGTCCTTCTTGCGATAGCCGCCGTTCAGCTCGCGGCCTTCCTTCTCGCCGACGAAGCGCACCGTCAGTTGCGCATCGGAGAACAGCGCGGTGGACAGCCATTCGGCGATCAGCTTGGGCTTGGGCAGCTTCTTGCGCTGCGAGGCGGCGATCTCGTCGCCGTATTGCACCACCAGCTCGAGCTCGGGCTCGCCGGCGGGCTCGGTGTCGGAGCCGGCGGCAGGCTCGGCGGCCAGCGCGGTGCCGACCTCGGGCGAGGGCTCGGCGCCGACCGACAGCGTCAGGCTGTCGTAGTGCTCCGGGCGCAGGGTCAGAGTGACGCGCTGGCCGGCATCGGCATGCTGCGCGACGATCGCGATCGAGGCTTCGCCCGAGGCGCCCGACAGGTCGAACATCAGCGCGCGGCCGTCGGGAAAATCGATGCGCAGGCCTTGCGTCTCGACCGACTTGACCTTGCCGCGGGCGTCGAACAGCGATACGCGCGGCGCGCTCGGGGCGGCGGCCTGGTCAGGCTTGCGGGACTTGTGGGAGCGGGAGGATTTCATGTTGGCGGCGTGGAACGGAATCGCCTGAGCATACACCAAACGGCCAGCCGTTTCGTTCGCCGGAAACGCCTTGCGCGGCGACTGGCGCGGCCCTCGCGCGCCGCCTCGGCGGCCCGGCCCGGCGGGCCTCGGCGCCGATCGGGCGGGGCTCGCCGAGGGGCGTCGGCGTGACGAAATGCGACGGCCTGCCGCGCGGCAGGCCGTCTCCAGATGCGGGCCCGGCGCGGCCTTGTCCGGCCGCGCCGCTCGCTCAGTCGTCCTTGTGCTGGGCGTGGAAGTCGTCGTAGGCCTCGACGATCCGCGCGACCAGCGGATGCCGCACCACGTCGGCGCTGGTGAAGCGCGTGAGCGCGATGCCGCGCACCTGGCCGAGCACCTGCTGTGCCTCGATCAGCCCGCTCTTGTGGCCGCGCGGCAGGTCGACCTGGGTGGTGTCGCCGGTGACCACGGCCTTCGAGCCGAAGCCGATCCGGGTCAGGAACATCTTCATCTGCTCGGGCGTGGTGTTCTGCGCCTCGTCGAGGATGATGAAGGCGTGGTTCAGGGTGCGGCCGCGCATGTAGGCGAGCGGCGCGATCTCGATCATCTGGCGCTCGAACATCTTGGCGGTCTTGTCGAAGCCGAGCAGGTCGTAGAGCGCGTCGTAGAGCGGGCGCAGGTAGGGGTCCACCTTCTGCGACAGGTCGCCCGGCAGGAAGCCGAGCCGCTCGCCGGCTTCCACGGCCGGGCGCGTCAGCACGATGCGCTTGACCTGGTCGCGCTCCAGCGCGTCCACCGCGCAGGCCACCGCCAGGTAGGTCTTGCCGGTGCCGGCCGGCCCGATGCCGAAGGTCACGTCGTGCGAGAGGATCTGCTTGAGGTACTCGCGCTGCGCCGGGGTGCGCCCGCGCAGGTCCGAGCGGCGCGTGTAGAGCTTGGGCGCCGGCTCCTCGTCGAGTGCCGCGCCGGCCTCGCCCTCGGCCGCGCCGGGCTGGTCGAAGGGATGGTCGGGGTCGCCGCGAAAGCGCACGTCGAGCGTCGGCTCGGCCGATGCGCCCCGCGCGCCGTTGCCGAGCTGGCGCGTCTCGACCAGGGCGAGCTGGATGTCGTCGAGCGAGAGCGGATCGCGCGCGCGGTTGTAGAAGTTCTCCAGCGCGGCCAGCGCGAGCTTGGCGCCGCGGCCGCGGATCGCGATCCGGTGGCCGCGGCGCTGCAGCGTCACGTCGAGCGCCTGCTCGATCTGCCGCAGGTTCTCGTCCAGCGGTCCGCAGAGGTTGGCGAGGCGCGCGTTGTCGTCGCGCGGCGCGGTGAATTCCAGGGCTTGGGTGGCTTTCAAGGTGGCGTGGGCTTCCTGCGCTGGGCGCTCGGTGTCAGTGGGTGGCGGTGCTGGCGTCGTCGTGCGCGAGCACCAGCTCGCCGCGCAGCGAATGCGGGTAGGCGTGGTTGATCCGCACGTCGATCATCTGGCCGATCAGGCGCGCATGCGAGGCGAGCGGCGCGGGGAAGTTGACCACGCGGTTGTTCTCGGTGCGTCCCGCCAGCTCGTTCGGATCCTTGCGCGACGGGCCTTCCACCAGGATCCGCTCGATCCGGCCGACCATCGACGCGCTGATGCGCGCGACGTTCTCCTCGATGGTGGCCTGCAGATGTTGCAGGCGTTTGAGCTTGACCTCGCGCGGCGTGTCGTCGTGCAGGTTGGCCGCCGGCGTGCCGGGGCGCGGGCTGTAGATGAACGAGAAGCTGGTGTCGTAGCTCATCTCGTGCACCAGTTGCATGGTCTTGTCGAAATCGGCCTCGGTCTCGCCGGGGAAGCCGATGATGATGTCGGTCGACAGCGACAGATCGGGACGGATCGCGCGCAGCTTGCGGATCAGCGACTTGTACTCGAGCACCGTGTAGCCGCGCTTCATGGCCATCAGGATGCGGTCCGAGCCGTGTTGGACCGGCAGGTGCAGGTGGTTCACCAGCTTGGGCACGCGCGCGTAGACGTCGAGCAGGCGCTGGGTGAATTCCTTCGGATGCGAGGTGGTGTAGCGGATCCGCTCGATGCCGGGCAGCTCGGCCACGTATTCGATCAGGGTGGCGAAGTCGGCGATTTCCTCCGAGCCCTGGGTCAGCGCGCCGCGATAGGCGTTGACGTTCTGGCCCAGCAGGGTCACCTCGCGCACGCCCTGGTCGGCGAGGCCGGCGATCTCGGTGAGCACGTCGTCGAGCGGGCGCGAGACCTCGTCGCCGCGCGTGTAGGGCACCACGCAGTAGCTGCAGTACTTGCTGCAGCCTTCCATGATCGACACGAAGGCGCTCGGGCCCTCGACGCGGGCCGGCGGCAGGTGGTCGAACTTCTCGATCTCGGGGAAGCTGATGTCGACCTGCGAGCGGCCGCTGGCGCGGCGCGCGTCGATCATCTGCGGCAGGCGGTGCAGCGTCTGCGGGCCGAACACCACGTCCACGTAGGGCGCCCGCGCGACGATCGCCGCGCCTTCCTGGCTCGCCACGCAACCGCCCACGCCGACGATCAGGTTCGGATTCGCTTCCTTCAGTTCGCGTACCCGGCCGAGATCGGAGAACACCTTCTCCTGCGCCTTCTCGCGCACCGAGCAGGTATTGAACAGGATCACGTCCGCGTCCTCGGGCCGGTCCGTCTTCACGAGGCCTTCGGAGGCATTGAGCACGTCCACCATCTTGTCCGAGTCGTACTCGTTCATCTGGCAGCCGAAGGTCTTGATGTAGATTTTTTTCGTCATCTGGGTTCGCCGTTCGCAGTGGTTGACCTGGGGGCGTCATTGCGGGTGAATCGGGACGGTCGGCCCGGGGCGCGTCGCGCCTTGCGTCGCCGGCGCCTGGCCGGCATGCGGCAGCGGGGCGGGATGGGGACCGTCGGGGAAAGCTTTCCATTATAGCTTTGCGAATTCCGGATCGCCGCCGGCGGCGAGCCGGCTCGCGCCCGCCGGTTGCGCCGTCGCGACATGGGAACTCCACGGGAAATCATCGGATTCGACCCTTTGACGGCGCGGCGGTTCGCGGCGCGGCGCTGCCATGAAGATCGCTGAAGATTCCTCTGCGATGCTGATAACAGTGTGAAGATAACTTCGTTTGCCGCCCCGGACCCCGATGCTAGTCTTGCCTGCAATCGAGTTCGCTGCGCGCATCCGGCGCGCTGGAGGCTACCCATGCACACATCCCTCGCGCTGGTGCGCGACCGCGAAGCCGCGGATTCCGCCGCCGCCGTCGCGGCGCTGGCCGCGGCGCCGCACGAATCCTTCGACGCGCTGGAGCGTCTGGTCGGCGTCAACCTGGCCCGGCTGCGCGCCGAGCGCCAGCTCTCGCTGGACGCGCTGGCGCGCCTGTCCGGCGTATCGCGCGCGATGCTCGCGCAGATCGAATCGGCGCGCAGCGTGCCGTCGATCAAGGTGCTCTGCAAGGTCGCGGCGGCGCTGAAGGTCTCGGTGGCCGCCTTCCTGCGGCGCCACGCGGTGCTCGGCTTCGAGCACCTGCCGGCCGAGCGCGCGGTGCGCGTGGTGGCCTCCAACGGCCGCTTTTCGTCGCGCGCGCTGTATCCGGAAGGCGAGCCCGCCACGGCCGAATTCCACGAGTTGCGCATCGCGCCGCTGCATACCGAAACCGGCGTGCGCCGCGCGCCGGGCACCACCATCAACCTGGTGGTCAGCGAGGGCACGCTCGAGCTGTCGGTGCACGACCGCCGCCAGTTGCTGGCGACCGGCGACGCGATCGTGTTCGATGCCGACCAGCCCTACACGCTGCGCAATCCCGGCGATTCGGAAGCGCGCGCGTTCCGCGTGACCGTCAACGCCGAGGTGCCGCCGCGCTGGGATCTGCCGACGCAGTGAACGGCTTCGGCCGCCGAACCGCGACGAGCGGTTGCACGCGCAACCATCGGCGCTCGCCGGCTCCCTGGGCCTGCCAACGAAAACGGCGCGATGCGACAGGTGATGCCTGTCGTATCGCGCCGCTTTGCATTCCGGCCGATCAAGGTATCGCGCCTAGGACTGCACGTCGCCGAATTCGCCGCGCATGCCGGCCGCGACCAGCGCCGGCAGCTCCCGCATCGAGCGCAGGATGCGCGTGACGCCCATCTTGCGCAGCACGCCTTCGTAACCGTCGGGGATGTGGCTCGCGCCGACGAAGGCGATCGTCTTCATGCCGGCCGCGCGCGCGGCGGTCAGCCCCGAGACGCTGTCCTCCACCACCAGGCAGCGCGAGGGCTCGACGCCGAGCGCGCGCGCCGCGTGCAGGTAGACATCGGGATAGGGCTTGGGCCGCGCGACCTGCTCGGCGCAATACACGCGCTCGCCGAACACTTCGCTCAGCGCGGCGCGCTTGAGCGAATTGCGCACGCGTTCGCCGCGCGCGTTCGAGACCACCGCCGCCGGCAGCGGCACCTGCAGCAGCGCCTCGCGCACGCCGGTGATCGGCGCGAGCGCGCGCGCCAGCTCGGCCTCGACGGCGTGATCGACGGTGGCGACGAAATTCTCGGGCAGGGTGATGCCGTGCCGGGCCTCGAGCGAGGCGAGGAACAGGGAGGTGCGCTGGCCGAAGGCGGCCGCCGCGTCGGCGGCGAAGTCGATCGACGGGAACGCGGCGCCGAGCACCTGCAGCAGCACGCGGTCGGCAATCACTTCGCTGTCGACGAGCACGCCGTCGCAGTCGCAGATCAGGTGGTCGAGCATGGAAATCGGCACGAAGCCTACGCTAGGGTGACGACTCGCCATCATACGTGCTTTCGAATCGCCGGCAGGACGTCAGGCGCGATTCATCACGCCGTCGACTTTTTGTTATGCGATTGTTGCGCCGGACGAGTCAGCGGCTCGCATCGCGAGGCGTGGAAGCCGGCTCGCGATCGATGCGCGAACGGGCGGGATGCAGGCGCCTGCACGATCCGCCCGAGGCGATGACGCAGCGCGCGAGCCGCGCGCTGCGTCATGCCCCGGCCTCAATGCGCCTGGTGCAGGAACAGGTACAGCCAGGCCGCCGCGGCGCCCCCCGCCAGCGGCCCCAGCACGGGGATCCAGGCATAGCGCCAGTCGCTGTCGCGCTTGCCCGGGATCGGCAGCAGCGCGTGCATGATGCGCGGCGACAGATCGCGCGCCGGGCTCATCGCGTAACCGGTCGGCCCGCCCAGCGAGATGCCGATGCCGAGCACCAGCAGCCCCACCGGCAGCGCGTCGAGCGCGCCGAGCCCGACCTGCGGCGCGGCCAGGTAGAGCACGCCGAGGATCAGCACGAAGGTGCAGATCGCCTCGGTCAGCACGTTGTGCGTGACGCTGCGGATCGCGGGCGCGGTGCAGAACACGGCGAGCTTGAGATCGGGGTCGACTTCCTTGGCGAAATGCTGTCGATAGGCGAGCCAGACCAGCAGCGCGCCGGCCATGCCGCCCAGCATCTGCGCGGCGATGTAGCCGCCCACCTTGGCCCAGGCGAACTTGCCCGCCAGCGCGAGGCTGATGGTGACGATCGGGTTGAGGTGCGCGCCGCTGAACTTCGCGGTGACGTAGACGGCCACGAACACGGCCATCGCCCAGCCCATCACGATCACGATCAGGTCCGCGCCGCGGCCCTTGGTTTTCGCGAGGAGCACGTTGGCGACCGCGCCGTTGCCGAGCAGCACGAGGATGGCCGTGCCGATGAACTCCGCAATATAAGGTGACATTTTGGGTGTCTCTCTACCAGTGCGGCGGACTCGCGCGATGCACGGTCCGCCTGCTCGTTATGAATAAGGTCTTGTTGTTGCCGGCCGCCGCGCGCGAGGCGGCTGCCTCGTCACGCGGCGCCGCGGCGCGTCGTTTAGCGCGTGTCGTCGGCCCAGGCCTTGGCGGCGCGTACCGCGCGCTGCCAGCCGGCCAGCGCCGTGCTGACCTGCTCGGCCGGCATCGACGGCGAGAAGCGCGTGTCGAGCTGCCATTGGCTGCGCACCTCGTCGAGGTTCTGCCAGTAGCCGATCGCCAGGCCCGCCAGGTAGGCCGCGCCGAGCGCGGTGGTCTCGGTGATCTGCGGACGCACCGCGTCCACGCCGAGCAGGTCCGCCTGGAACTGCATCAGCAGGTTGTTGGCGCTGGCGCCGCCGTCCACCCGCAGCTCGCCGATGCTGATGCCCGAATCGGCTTCCATCGCCGCCAGCACGTCGAGCGACTGGTAGGCGATCGAGTCGAGCGCCGCGCGCGCCAGGTGCGCGTCGCTGGTGCCGCGCGTGACGCCGAACAGCGAGCCGCGCGCGCGCGCGTTCCAGTGCGGCGCGCCCAGGCCGGCGAAGGCCGGCACCAGGTAGACGCCGTCGGTATGCGGCACGCTGGCCGCCAGCTTCTCGATCTCGCTGGCCGACTTGATGATGCCCAGACCGTCGCGCAGCCATTGCACCACCGCGCCGGCGATGAAGATGCTGCCTTCCAGCGCGTAGTTCACCTGGTCGCCGACCTGCCAGGCGATGGTGGTCACCAGGTTGTTCTTCGACTCGATCGGCTTGTCGCCGGTGTTCATCATCAGGAAGCAGCCGGTGCCGTAGGTGTTCTTCACCATCCCCGAGCTGGTGCACATCTGGCCGAACAGGGCCGCCTGCTGGTCGCCCGCGATGCCGGCCAGCGGCAGCTTGGAGGCGAACACGGTGGTCTTGGTGTGGCCGTAGATCTCGGAGGAGGCGCGCACCTCGGGCAGCATGCTGCGCGGGATGTCGAGCGCGGCCAGCAGCTCGTCGTCCCACTGGCGCGTGTGGATGTTGAACAGCATGGTGCGCGAGGCGTTGGTCACGTCGGTGACGTGCAGCTCGTGCTTGGTGAAGTTCCAGACCAGCCAGCTGTCGACCGTGCCGAACGCGAGCCGGCCCTGGCGCGCCTTCTCGCGCGCGCCCTCGACGTTGTCGAGGATCCAGCGGATCTTGGTACCGGAGAAGTAGGAGTCGATCGGCAGGCCGGTCTTGGCGCGCACCATCGCTTCCAGGCCGTCGGCCTTGAGCGAGTCGCAGAAGTCGGCGGTGCGGCGGTCCTGCCACACGATCGCGTTGTAGATCGGCTGGCCGGTCTCGCGATCCCAGACGATGGTGGTCTCGCGCTGGTTGGTGATGCCGATCGCGGCGATCGCGGTGCCGTTCAGGCCCACGCGCGTGACCGCCTCGGCGGCGACGCCGGCCTGGGTCGACCAGATTTCCTGGGGATCGTGCTCCACCCAGCCCGGGCGAGGATAGATCTGCTCGAACTCCTTCTGGGCGATCGATACGATGTTGCCCTGGCGATCGAACAGCATCGCGCGCGAGCTCGTCGTGCCCTGGTCGAGTGCGAGGATGTATTGATCCTGCATCTGTCTCATCTCCATTCGGTACGTAATTGTGATTCGCGCGGCCTTCGCGGCGGCGCGTGCTGCTCTCGATCCCGCGCGGCTTGCGGCCTGCCGCGCGTTTCTACCTTCGGTGCAACGTCTTCGTCTGGTTACCGTTCGGGCCGTCAGTGCGCGACGCGTCGCGCGGCGGGCTCGGCCGCCGGGGCTGCCTCGCCGCCTTGCGCGAACCAGGCGTCGATCGCGGCGGTGACCGTCTCCAGCGTGCCCGGCGCGACATGCAGGCCCAGCTTCGAGCGGCGCCACAGCACGTCGTCGGCGCGGGTCGCCCACTCGCTGTCGCGCAGGTGGCGCAGTTCGGCTTCGTGAATGCCCGGTGCGATTTCCGCGCCCAGCCCGGCCAGCGAGCTGGCGCCGGCCACGATGCGTTCGGCGCGGGTGCCGTAGGCGCGCGCGTAGCGGCGCGCCAGCGCGGCCGGCAGCCAGGCATGGCGTTTCGCGAAGGCTTCGGCGAAGGGCGCGAAGCGCGCGTTGGCGATATCGCCGCCCGGCAGCGGCTGGCCGGCGGTCCAGGCCGCGCGGCCCGAGCCGAGCGCCTCGACCAGCATGCCGGCCGCGTCCTCGGCCAGCTTGCGGAAGGTGGTGATCTTGCCGCCGAACACCGACAGCAGCGGCGCGCCCTGGCCGTCGTCCATCTCGAGCTTGTAGTCGCGCGTGACGGCCGAGGGGTTGTCGGCGTTCTCGTCCTCGAGCAGCGGGCGCACGCCCGAATAGGTCCAGCGCACGTCGGCCGGCGAGATCTTCTGCTTGAAGTAGCGGTTGATCGAGTCGCAGAGATACTGCGTCTCGTCGCGGTCGATCGCCACCTTCGAGGGATCGTCGTGATACTCGACGTCGGTGGTGCCGATCAGCGTGAAATCCTGCTCGTAGGGGATCGCGAAGATGATCCGCTTGTCGGGATTCTGGAAGATGTAGGCGTGGTCGTGATCGAACAGGCGGCGCGTGACGATATGGCTGCCCTTCACCAGCCGCACGCTGTGGCGCGCGTCGCGGCCCAGCGCGCCGTGCAGCACCGAGCCGACCCAGGGGCCGGCCGCGTTGGCGATCGCGCGGGCGCGCACCTCGCGGCTCGAGCCGTCGGCGCGCTGCAGGGTGGCGATCCATTCGCCGTTCTCGCGGCGCGCGGCGACCAGGCGCGTGCGTGTCAGGATCTCGGCGCCGCGTTCGCGCGCGTCCAGCGCGTTGAGCACCACCAGGCGCGCGTCGTCCACCCAGCCGTCCGAGTAGACGAAGCCGCGCCGGATCGAATCGACCAGCGGCGCGCCGGCCGCGTGGCGGGCCATGGTGATGCCGCGCGAGCCCGGCAGCAGTTCGCGCCTGGCGAGGTGGTCGTAGAGGAACAGGCCGATGCGGATCAGCCAGGCCGGGCGCAGGTTCGGCATGTGGGGCATGACGAAGCGCAGCGGCCAGATGATGTGGGGCGCGGCGCGCAGCAGCGTTTCGCGCTCCTGCAGGGCCTTGCGGACCAGCCCGAATTCCTTGTACTCGAGATAGCGCAGCCCGCCGTGGATCAGCTTGGTGCTGGACGAGGAGGTGTGCGAGGCCAGGTCGTCCTGCTCGCAAAGGAGCACGGACAGGCCGCGTCCGGCCGCGTCGCGCGCGATGCCCGCGCCGTTGATGCCGCCGCCGATCACGAGCACGTCGTACCGAGTCTGTTCGCTCACTGCTGCCCTCTGTCTCTAGTCGAACTCAAATTTTTCGAATTCGAAATTTAATGAACAAAACCGAAAAAGTAAAGTTCGTTTAAGAGGGTCGGTAGCGCGCGTCGCCGAGCCGGACGATACTGGCGCATTGTCTTCAACGAGGAGGAAACATGCGTCAGGTCATGGTGGCGGGCGCGCTGGCGCTGCTGGCGGGCTGTTCGACCGTGCCGCTGCCCGGCGGCTGGAGCGGCGAGCCGACGTTCGACACGCTGCAGCGCGCCTGCGGCGAGGTGCAGGATTACGGTGCCGACGGCGCCTCGGTCTATGCCGCGCTCTACGACGCCTGGGTCGCGAAGCGGCACGGCAAGCTCGACGATGCGCAGTTCTGCGCGTTTTCGAAACAGATCGCCGCGCGCCATGCCGGGCTCGGCGCGCAGCCCGACGCGGCGGCGCGGGCCGGCTGGATCGATTACCTGAACACGGCGCGCGCGCAGGCGATCAGCTGGCGCTCGAAGGTCGATCCGACCTTGCGAGGCGGTTGAGGCGGGGTGGGGGCGAGCGAGGGATTCAGGGGCGGGCTCAGGGACGGGCGTCAGTCAGGCCGGGAGCCGCGCCGCCGGACCGCCGTATCCTGCCCATTGCCCGTGTCCCTCGATTCGTGCCCGTAAACGAAAACGACCGCCGTCGGGGACGGCGGTCGCGAGCCGGCGGGGCTCGTCGTTCGCTTCAGGAATAACGTACCTTGATCGATCGGAGCGCCGCGTCGCCGCTTTCGGTGACGCAGTAGCGACGGCCCGAACCGAGGGCTTCCAGGCGTACCAGTTGCTGCTCGAGCAGCGCATCCAGTTCGTCGCGTTCCATCTCGGCCTGATCCGGCGCGTCCTTGACGAGCAGCAGGGTGGCGAATTCATGCGGACTCAGCATCGTTCTCTCCAGACAAACCAGACGCCTCACGGCCGGACGACGTCCGGGACGCGTTACCCAGCAAGGGAGGCGTGGGGGGACATGCTTACCATGGCGCACGCGGCACACGGGCGCCGGGGATTCGGAGTGTAGTCAACGGGGCAAGGAACGCCAAATACGACCCCGAAAATTTTCCCATTGACAATTCGTCACAATTCAAGCGGCCGAGGCGACGCGGCAACTTCTTGATTTCACTTGAAGTTCGCGCTGCGACGCAGCAAGGGGCGGGGCTGCGAGGCAGTCGCGGGCGGTCGGATCGGCCGACCGGCCGGTCGCGCAATGTCGCTCAGTCGGCCAGGTAGACCTGGGTGCCGGCGGCGGCGATGGTCTCGCCCATTTCCTCGGGCGGCGCCTTGTCGGTGAACAGCGCGTGGACCTGCGACAGGTGCCCCTGCCGCACCAGGGCCGGGCGGCCGAACTTGGAATGGTCGGTGACCAGGTAGACGGTGCGCGCGTGCTGGATGATCGCCTCGGCCACGCGCACCTCGCGCGTGTCGAAGTCGCGCAGGGTGCCGTCGGTCTCGATCGCCGAGGTGCCGATGATCGCGTAGTCGACCTTGAACTGGCGGATGAAGTCGATCGCCAGCTCGCCGACGATGCCCTTGTCCCAGGGCCGCACGATGCCGCCCGTGATCAGCACCTCGCACTCGGGGTAGCCGCTCATCATGCTGGCCACGTTGAGGTTGTTGGTGATCACGCGCAGGCCGCGATGGCGATTCAGGGCCCGCGCGACTTCCTCGGTGGTGGTGCCGAGGTTGATGAACAGCGAGGCCTGGTCGGGGATGTGCGTGGCGGCGAGCGCCGCGATGCGCCGTTTCTCGTCGTGGAACATGCGCTGGCGGGCGCTGTAGGACACGTTCTCCGAGCTGGTCGGCAGGCTCGCGCCGCCGTGGTATCGGCGCAGCAGGTTCAGGTCGGCCAGCCAGTTGACGTCGCGGCGGATCGTCTGCGGCGTCACGTCGAAGTGGGCGGCCAGGTCCTCCACCGTCACGAAGCCGTCCCGTTGCACCCAGTCGAGCAGCTCCTGCTGGCGCGCGTTGAGCGAGAGGCGGGGGTCTCGTGTCGTCATGGTTCGTTCGAAAGCGGGGGAAACGGGCTCCCATTGTAAGCAATGTGCGCGAACGAACATTTCGTTTTCGCGACATCGATCGGTGCGCCGGCTCCGCGCGGGACCTCCCGTCCACCCCGGGCGAGGGTGCCGTCGCGCGAGGACGCAGCCCCTGGCGGCGGGCTTCCCGGGCTCTGCGCACGGCGCCGGCGCGGGTATCGATGATGCGCGCATCATGGTGCCAGGCGGGCGGCGTGGGCGCATCTTCGCGCGGCCGCCGGATCATCGAGCCGCGCGAAGCCATGCCGATGTCTTGCGCCTTCGCAGATTCGAATTGAATTGCAGCCGACTTTCGAATTACCTGTCTAACATTGCGCAATAGACTTCGAGGAACTGCGCGTGTGCGGGGCGGTCAGTGACTGAAGCACGCTCGGGAACTTCCGGCTAACATAAGCGGATCCAGATCGAATTTCATTCATATCCGCTTCGTCCGAGCGGGCCGCGAGGCCGCCAGGCATCCGCCGCTGAGCCTGGGGCAAGCCGCGCCGCCGGAACGAAGCGCTTGGGAGCACGACGATGCTGGCTGAAACCAAGCATGTGATGCCCTGGCGCATCGAAGACATCGACCTCTCGCGGATCGACCGCGCGAAGGCCGCCGCCAACGAAGACCTGCTGCTGCTGCTGTGCGCGGCCTCGTTCATTGAGAGCGGCTCCGATCTCTACACCAGCAACCTGAGCCAGTTCTTCGGCGACGATCCCGAGGTGGCGGCCTGGCTCAACGAGCAGTGGGAACACGAGGAACTGCAGCACGGCCGCGCGCTGAAGGCCTATATCGGCCACGTGTGGCCCGAGTTCGACTGGGATCTCGCCTTCCACAACTTCTTCGACGAATACTCGAAGACCTGCTCGCTGGAAGCCTTCGAGAAGACGCGCGCGCTCGAGATGGTGGCGCGCTGCGTGGTCGAGACCGGCACGGCCACGCTCTATCGCGCGATCAACGAGTGCTCGGACGAGCCGGTGCTCAAGGAAATCACCAACAACATCCGCACCGACGAAGTGCGCCACTACAAGCACTTCTTCAAGTATTTCAAGAAGTACAACGAGGTCGAGGGCAATGGCCGCTGGGCCGTGCTCGGCGCGCTGATGCGCCGCGTGCTCGAGATCCGCAACGAGGATTCGGAGATCGCGCTGCGCCACGTGTTCGCGATCCGCTATCCCGACAAGGTGCGCGACTCGGCCTACAACCGCGAGCGCGCGGCCCGCGTCAACGCGCTGGTGCGCCGCAACCTGTCGGCCGACATGTGCATCAAGATGCTGCTCAAGCCGCTCGACCTGCCTTCGCGGATCCAGCCCGGCGTGCAGTATCCGCTGACCAAGCTGACCCAGCACGTGTTCTTCCGTTGATCCGCCTGTCCGGCGCGCGCGTCCTGCGCGCGCCTTTTCCATTCCCGGGGAGTCCATGATGACCGCGACCGATCGCGCCGCGCTCGAGCGCTGGAATTTCGATAGCTGGTCGCCGGCCTGCCGCGCGTTGTTCGACGGCGAGGCGCTCGGCGACAAGCTGCGCTTCACGGCCTCGCTGATCGTGGTCGATCGCGAGGCGGAGCCCGTCGACGCGCGTACCACCCTGCTCAGCGTCGGCGAGCTGTACGCGCCCGATGGCGAGACGCTGTTCCTCGCGTTGTGGCCGCGTTCGCGCGGCGCGCAGTTGCTGGCCAGGGAGCGCGCCGCGGTGCTGAGCTTCGTGGCCGACGGCGCCTTCCACCAGGCGCGGCTGCGTGTCGAGCCGGCCGGCGTGACGGGCGATCGCCCGGCCGACGACGGCACCGCGGCGGCCGGGCTGGCCTGCTTCCGCGCGCGCCTGGCCGGCGGCGACGCGCAGCGCGTCGGTTATGCGCGGCTCACCTCGGGCATCGAGTTCGAGCTGGACGACCAGCGCGAGGCCGTGCTCGCGCGCTGGACGCGCCAGATCGAGCAGATCCGCCTGATCGCGGCCGCCTTGTCGGGCTGAACTGATTGGGGAGCGTGGGCTGAGACGCACCGCGCGAACGCGCGATGGCGGGTGAGGGCGCGGCGACGCGCGCCGCCGCGCCGGTGAAGCGAATCCGGTCGAGAACGGGCGGTCCCTGCATGACGCATGCGGGGACCGCCCGTTTTTCGTTCAGTGGCCGCGCTGGCCGCTGCGCGAGGAGCGGTTGCGGTTCGCGTGCCCCGCATTGGCATTGCCGCCGCCGTTGCCGCCCTGGCCACCGCCCGGTCGGCCGCCGCCTGCCGGACGCGGCTTGGCCGCGGTCGCAGCGCCGCCGCCACCACCGGCCTTGACCGGCTT
>NZ_VWWK01000071.1:0-33495 GCF_011753035.1 Burkholderia sp. Ax-1720
GGCTTCGCTTCGGCCTGGGCCGGCGCGGCGGCCTTGGGCGCTTCCGCCTTGGCTGCCTCGGCCTTCGGCGCGGCCGCGGCCGGCGCGGCGCCTTCACCGCTTTCCAGCAGCACGATCAGCGTGCCTTCCGAGACGTTGTCGCCGATCTTGACCTTGATTTCCTTGACCACGCCAGCGGCCGGGCTCGGCACGTCCATGGTGGCCTTGTCCGATTCCAGCGTGACCAGCGACTGTTCCTTCTCGACCTTGTCGCCGACCTTCACGCCGATCTCGATGACCGGGATGTCCGTGAAGTCGCCGATGTCCGGCACCTTCACCTCGACCGTGCCGCCAGCGGCAGCCGGCGCAGCGGCGGGAGCCGCGGCCGGTGCTTCGGCCTTCGGCGCCTCGGCTGCCTTCGGTGCTTCGGCCTTGGCCTCGCCCGCGCCGCCCTCGAGGATCACGATCAGCGTGCCTTCCGACACGTTGTCGCCCACCTTGACCTTCACTTCCTTGACCACGCCGGCTTCCGAGCTCGGCACGTCCATGGTGGCCTTGTCCGATTCCAGCGTGACGAGCGACTGCTCCTTCTCCACCGTATCGCCCGCCTTCACCAGCACCTCGATGACGGGAATTTCCTTGAAATCGCCGATATCCGGCACTTTCACTTCGATCACTTGACTCATCTGTATCTGTCTCCTGGGTCGCGCGCGCCGTCACCGGCGTGCGCGGCATGACATGGCACGTTTGCGTTAAACCGTCATCGGATTGGGCTTGGACGGATCGAGGTCGTACTTCTTGATCGCCTCGGCCACGACCTTGCGGTCGATCGTGCCTTCGTCGGCCAGCGCGTTCAGCGCGGCGACGGTCACCCAGTAGCGGTCCACCTCGAAGAAGTGGCGCAGCGCCTTGCGGGTGTCCGAACGGCCGTAGCCGTCGGTACCGAGCACCACGAAGCGGCGGTCGATCTGGCCGCGGATCTGGTCGACCAGCGCGCGCACGTAGTCGGTCGATGCGATCACCGGGCCTTGCGTGTCCTTCAGCAGCTTCTGGACATGCGACAGGCGACGCTCCTCGGTCGGGTTCAGCAGGTTCCAGCGCTCGACGTCATGGCCTTCGCGGGCCAGTTCGGTGAAGCTCGGCACGCTCCAGAGGTCGGCGGCGACGCCCCAGTCGTTCTTCAGCAGGTCGGCGGCGGCGATCACTTCGTTGAAGATCGTGCCCGCGCCCAGCAGTTGCACGCGCGGCGCCTTCTGGTCGGCCTCGGCCTTCCTGAACGCGTACATGCCCTTGATGATGTCGGCCGCCACGTGCTCGCCCTGCGGGATCGCCGGGTGCTCGTAGTTCTCGTTCATCACCGTGATGTAGTAGTACACGTCTTCCTGGTCGGCCACCATGCGCTGCAGGCCGTTCTGGATGATCACCGCGAGTTCGTAGCCGAAGGTCGGGTCATAGCTGACGCAGTTCGGCACCGAGGCCGCCCACAGCAGCGAGTGGCCGTCCTCGTGCTGCAGGCCTTCGCCGTTCAGCGTGGTCCGGCCGGCGGTGCCGCCCAGCAGGAAGCCGCGCGAACGCATGTCGCCGGCGGCCCAGGCCAGGTCGCCGATACGCTGGAAGCCGAACATCGAGTAGAAGATGTAGAACGGCACCATGATCTCGTTGTGCGTCGAATACGACGTCGCCGCCGCGATCCAGTCGCACATGCCGCCCGCTTCGTTGATGCCTTCCTGCAGGATCTGGCCGGTTTCCGATTCCTTGTAGAACATCAGCTGGTCGGAATCTTCCGGCACGTACTTCTGGCCCTGCTGGTTCCAGATGCCGATCTGGCGGAACAGGCCTTCCATGCCGAAGGTACGCGACTCGTCCGGGACGATCGGCACCACGCGCTTGCCCAGCGCCTTGTCCTTGAGCAGGATGTTCAGGATCCGCACGAAGGACATGGTGGTCGAGATCTCGCGGCCTTCGCCGGTGCCCTTGAGCAGCGGCTCGAACACCTCGAGCGCCGGCACCGGCAGCGATTCCGCCTTCTGGCGGCGCTGCGGCAGGTAGCCGCCGAGCGCCTGGCGGTGCTGGCGCATGTACTCGAGTTCCTTCGAGCCTTCCTCGAACTTCAGGTAGGGCACGTCGCCGATCACGTCGTCCGAGATCGGCAGGCGGAACTGGTCGCGGAAGCGCTTCAGTTGCTCGACCGGCAGCTTCTTCTGCTGGTGCGTGATGTTCATGGCCTGGCCGGCCTCGCCCATGCCGTAGCCCTTGATGGTCTTGGCCAGGATCACGGTCGGCGAGCCCTTCGAGTTGCTCGCCTCGTGGAACGCCGCGTAGATCTTGTGCGGATCGTGGCCGCCGCGGTTCAGGTTCCAGATGTCGTCGTCGGACCAGTCGGCGACCAGCGCCTTCAGCTCCGGCGTGTTGAAGAAGTGCTCGCGCACGTAGGCGCCCGACTCCGACTTGTAGGTCTGGTACTCGCCGTCGACCACGTCCATCATGCGGCGCATCAGGGCACCGCTCTTGTCGCGCGCGAACAGCGCATCCCAGCGGCTGCCCCAGATCACCTTGATGACGTTCCAGCCGGCGCCGCGGAATTCCGATTCCAGTTCCTGGATGATCTTGCCGTTGCCGCGCACCGGGCCGTCCAGGCGCTGCAGGTTGCAGTTGATCACGAACACCAGGTTGTCCAGCCGCTCGCGGCTGGCCATGCCGATCGCGCCGAGCGATTCCGGCTCGTCGGTCTCGCCGTCGCCGAGGAAGGCCCAGACCTTGCGGCCCTGGGTCTTGGCGATGCCGCGCGCTTCCATGTACTTCATGAAGCGGGCCTGGTAGATCGCCATGATCGGGCCGAGGCCCATCGAGACGGTCGGGAACTGCCAGAAGTCCGGCATCAGCCACGGATGCGGGTACGAGGAGATGCCGTTGCCGCCCACTTCCTGGCGGAAGTTGTCGAGCTGGTCTTCCGTCAGGCGGCCCAGCAGGAAGGCGCGCGAGTAGACGCCCGGCGAGGAATGGCCCTGCACGAACACCAGGTCGCCGCCGTGCTCGGCGGACGGCGCGTGCCAGAAGTGGTTGTAGCCGACGTCATACAGGGTCGCGGCCGAGGCGAACGAGGCGATATGGCCGCCCACGTTGGTGTCCTTGCCGGCGCGCAGCACCATCGCCAGCGCGTTCCAGCGCGTGTACGAACGAATGCGGTGCTCGAGATCCTGGTCGCCCGGGTTCTTGGCCTGCTGGTCGAGCGGGATGGTGTTGATGTAGGGGGTGTTCGCGGAGAACGGCAGATGTTCGCCGTTCATGCGGGCGAACTCGATCTGCTTCTCGATGAGGTAGTGCGCGCGGCCAGGACCGACGGACGAGATCACGCCGTTCAGGGCTTCGAGCCATTCGACGGTTTCCTGGGCATCTTCGTCGTGCTCGGCGGCCACATACTTCATCACTTCGTTCGGTACAGCGGACATACTCGTCTCCTGGGTCCTGAGTGTGAGGATCGCGCTGCGTGCAGACGACGTGATTCCGGCCGGCTGCGGCAAGCTCCGGCGGATTGTAAAGACCCTCGGCGGGCGGGCGCAACAAAATTTTCGAGTTGTGAGATTGTTTCTCATAATACGAAATTTTGCTGCGCTGCACCCTGGCCGCTTGGCCCATCCGCGACAAATTTCGCTTTCGGTTCAACAATGCGCGACGCCGTTTTGTCCGCATGGCCCTGCGCTACAATGCGTGCCATGTTGACCGATCGGCTATTCGCACGCTCGGCGCGAGCGTCCGGTGCGCCGGCCGAGTCGCAGCCGTCCCGTTGGCACCACGGCCCGTGGTGGTCCAATTCCTATCTGTTGACGCCGCTGCTGTCGATCCTGGTGTTCCTGGTGGTGATGAGCCTCATCCTGTGGAGCCTCAACCGCCGCGAACAACAACAGCAGGAAGACACCCTCTATCGCAACGTCGCCTGGGCGCAGCAGCAGATCCGCCTGTCGATGACGAGCGCCCAGGAGCAATTGCAGGCCTTCGCGCGCGACATCGCGCTGGGCCGCGTCGACGAGCACGGCTTCCAGTCCGGCGTCGGCGACGTGATGCAGGCGCATCCCGAGATCCTCTACCTGAACTGGTATGTCGCGCCCGGCGCCGCGCGCTGGCCGGACATGCAGATCCCGGCGCTGGGCCAGCGCCTGGCCAAGCCGAACGACGCCCAACTGGCCGAGATCGTGCGCGGCGCCTGGTCGGACGCCAGGGAAACGCGCCGGCAGGCCTACGCGGCGATAGCCTACGACGATTTCGGCAACGGCTTCGTGACGCTGCAGACCCCGGTGATGCGCGACCGCGAATACCTGGGCTCGATCGCCGCGGTGTTCTCGGTCGAGGGCATCCTCAAGCACGACATCCCGCCCGAGCTGTCGGCCAAGTACAAGATCTCGATCACCGACGTCAACAACCGCGAGCTGGCCTCGACCTCCTCGCGCCCGCGCCTGCCGCGCGACGCCCATTACGACCTGCCGCTGGACCCGCCCGGCCAGGGCCTGACGGTTCGCGTCTACGCCTACCCGCAGATGACGAACCTGACGAACAACACGCTCGTCTGGCTGGTCGCGGGCCTGTCCTGCTTCGTGCTCTGGAGCCTGTGGAGCCTCTGGAAGCACACCCGCCAGCGCTTCGAGGCGCAGCAGGCGCTGTACGCGGAAGCCTTCTTCCGGCGCGCGATGGAGAATTCGGTGCTGATCGGCATGCGCGTGCTGGACATGCACGGCCGCATCACCCACGTGAACCCGGCCTTCTGCCGCATGACGGGCTGGGACGAGGCCGACCTGGTCGGCAAGACCGCGCCCTTCCCCTACTGGCCGCGCGACGCCTATCCCGAGATGCAGCGCCAGCTCGACATGACGCTGCGCGGCAAGGCGCCCTCCTCGGGCTTCGAGCTGCGGGTGCGCCGCAAGGACGCCTCGATGTTCCATGCGCGGCTCTATGTTTCGCCGCTGATCGACAGTTCGGGCCGCCAGACCGGCTGGATGTCGTCGATGACCGACATCACCGAGCCCAAGCGCGCCCGCGAGGAACTGGCCGCCGCCCACGAGCGCTTCACCACCGTGCTGGAGAGCCTGGACGCCGCGGTTTCGGTGCTGGCCGCCGACGAGGCCGAGCTGCTGTTCGCCAACCGCTACTACCGCCATCTGTTCGGGATCCGCCCCGACGGCCACCTGGAATTGTCCGGCGGCGGCTTCGACAGCACCCAGGCCTCCTCCGACTCGATCGACCTGGTCGACGCCTTCGCCGGCCTGCCGGCCACCGCGCTGACCGAAAGCACGGCCGACGCGCAGGAAGTCTACGTCGAGAGCATCCAGAAGTGGTTCGAGGTGCGCCGCCAGTACATCCAGTGGGTGGACGGCCACCTGGCGCAGATGCAGATCGCCACCGACATCACCACCCGCAAGAAGGCCCAGGAACTGGCCCACCAGCAGGAAGAGAAGCTGCAGTTCACCAGCCGCCTGATGACGATGGGCGAGATGGCCTCGTCGATCGCGCACGAGCTGAACCAGCCGCTGGCGGCCATCAACAACTACTGCTCGGGCACCGTGGCGCTGGTCAAGAGCGGCCGCGGCACCGCCGAGACGCTGCTGCCCGCGCTCGAGAAGACCGCCCAGCAGGCGCTGCGCGCCGGCATGATCGTCAAGCGCATCCGCGAATTCGTGAAGCGCAGCGAGCCCAAGCGCCAGGCCGCGCGGGTGGCCGACATCGTGGCCGACGCGGTGGGCCTGGCCGAGATCGAGGCGCGCAAGCGGCGAATCCGGATCGTCACGGAAATTCGCGCGAGAATGCCTATCATTTATGTCGACCCCGTGCTGATCGAGCAGGTGTTGATGAACCTGATGAAGAACGCGGCCGAGGCGATGGGCGAGGTCAAGGATCCGAACACCGACGGCCTGATCCGCGTGGTGGCCGACATCGAGGCCGGCTTCGTCGACATCCGCGTGATCGACCAGGGCCCGGGCGTGGACGAAGCGTCCGCCGAGCGCCTGTTCGAACCGTTCTACAGCACCAAGTCCGACGGCATGGGCATGGGGCTCAACATCTGTCGTTCGATCATCGAGTCGCACCGCGGTCGGCTCTGGGTCGTCAACAATATCGAGGCGGACGGCCGCGTTTCCGGCGCGACGTTCCATTGCAGCCTGCCCATCGGGGCACCCGAGGACCACGGCCGCAGCGGCGTGGCATCACATACTGTTACGGGAGAGATATGAATAGCCCTGTCACCACCCCTCAGGAAACCGTCTTTGTCGTCGACGATGACGAGGCCGTGCGCGATTCACTGCGCTGGCTGCTGGAGGCGAACGGCTATCGCGTGCAATGCTTCTCGAGCGCCGAGCAGTTTCTCGATGGTTATCAACCGGCCCAGCAGGCCGGCCAGATCGCCTGCCTGATCCTCGACGTGCGGATGTCGGGCATGAGCGGCCTGGAACTGCAGGAACGCCTGATCGCCGACAACGCCGCGCTGCCGATCATCTTCGTGACGGGTCACGGCGACGTGCCGATGGCGGTCTCGACCATGAAGAAGGGCGCGATGGATTTCATCGAGAAGCCCTTCGACGAGGCCGAGCTGCGCAAGCTGGTCGAACGCATGCTCGACAAGGCCCGCAACGAGAGCAAGAGCGTCCAGGAGCAGCGCGCCGCCAGCGAGCGCCTGTCCAAGCTGACCGCGCGCGAGCAGCAGGTGCTGGAGCGCATCATCGCCGGGCGCCTGAACAAGCAGATCGCCGACGATCTCGGCATCAGCATCAAGACGGTCGAGGCGCATCGCGCCAACATCATGGAAAAGCTCAACGTCAACACGGTCGCGGACCTGCTGCGTCTCGCGCTGTCGAAGAAGCAGGCCTGAGCGTGTAACGCGCCGCCCTGTCGCGCCCCGGCCGCGGGGCTGGCGGGGCGTGTGATCCCGGGGTGCTTGCGTTGATCTGCTTGCCTTCCCGACCTGCCGCTTGATGGACCGCCGCGGCATCCGCGTTGCGACCCGGGTCGCCGCGCGGATGCCGCGGCCTTGCTTTCGGCGCCCGCGCGGCCGGTCTGGCTGGCTCGAACGGCCCGGCGCGGCCATGCCCCGCCCGTGACGACGCCCGCCGTCCGTCATGCTCGCCCCCATCCATCGCGCCGTCATGGCGCCCCATCGCCGGATCGATGTCGGGTCCCGGCAGGCGATGGGTATAATTCCGTGCTTTGCAGCGGCGCCCCCGCCGGGCCGCCGCGCCGGCTTTTCCCTATTCGGATCGAATCCCACCATGACAGCCACTCTGATCGACGGCAACGCCCTTTCGAAGACCCTGCGCGCGCAAGCGGCCGAACGCGCCGCCGCGCTGAGCGCGCGCGGCCATCGCCCCGGCCTCGCGGTCGTGCTGGTCGGCGACAACCCGGCCAGCGAAGTCTATGTCCGCAACAAGATCAAGGCCTGCGAGGACAACGGCTTCTATTCGAAGAAGGACGTCTACCCGGCGACGCTGTCCGAAGCCGACCTGCTGGCCCATATCGACGCGCTGAACCGCGACCCGCAGATCCACGGCATCCTGGTGCAACTGCCGCTGCCGGGCCATATCGACAGCCACAAGGTGATCGAGGCGATCGCGCCCGAGAAGGACGTGGACGGCTTCCACGTCGCCAATGCCGGCGCGCTGATGACCGGCAAGCCGCTGTTCCGCCCCTGCACGCCCTACGGCGTGATGAAGATGTTCGAGGCGCACGGCATCGACCTGAGCGGCGCCAACGCGGTGGTGATCGGCCGCTCGAACATCGTCGGCAAGCCGATGGCGATGCTGCTGCTCGAGGCCGGCGCGACGGTCACCATCTGCCACAGCAAGACCCGCGACCTGGCCGCCCATACGCGCCAGGCCGACGTGGTGGTGGCCGCGGTCGGCAAGCGCAACGTGCTGACCGCCGACATGATCAAGCCAGGCGCGGTGGTGATCGACGTCGGCATGAACCGCAACGAGGCAGGCAAGCTCTGCGGCGACGTCGATTTCGACGGCCTGCGCGAGGTGGCCGGCTTCATCACGCCGGTGCCGGGCGGGGTCGGCCCGATGACGATCACGATGCTGCTGATCAACACGCTCGAAGCCGCCGAACGCGCAGCCGACGCGGCGGCCTGAGCGTCCGGGGCCCGGTCGAGCCGCGCAGGCTTCGGCCGGCTTCCCCGGCCCGCCCCGCCACCCGCCGGCGGGGCGCTTCCCCGACTCTCGCTCCCGCTTTTCGCCCCCCCCTGCTCGTTTCCGCCGCCTCCCCGTCGCGCCGTCTTCCCGCCCCGCTTTTCCCCGATCAGCCGTCCCCCGCGCCGCGCGCCCCGTCGTCCCTCCAATCACCTCGTTAGAAACTTCCGATTGGAAACCGGCCACACCGCCCCAATAATGTCGACATGCCGCGGCCTCGCTGCCGCGCCCGTTGAACCGAATTCCGACCCCGCAGGGAGCACCATGTCCGTCAGCGCCAATGCCAACCCGCTTCTCGATTTCTCCGGCCTGCCCCGCTTCGGCGAGATCCGTCCCGAACACGTGACGCCCGCCCTCGATACGCTGCTCGAACAGGCGGAAGACGCCGTCGCCCGCGCCGCCGACGCGGCCACGCCCGCCACCTGGAACGAGGTGGTGGAAGCCGTCGAGCGCGTCACCGAGCCGCTCGGCCGCGCCTGGGGCATCGTCGGCCACCTGAACGCGGTGGCCGACACGCCGGAGCTGCGCGCCACCTACGGCGAGAACCTGCCGCGCGTGACCGAATTCTGGTCGAGCGTGGGCCAGAACCTCGCGCTCTACGAGAAGTACAAGGCGATCGCCGCCGGCGCCGAATACGCCACGCTGAGCGCCGAGCGCCGCAAGATCCTCGACAACTCGCTGCGCGACTTCCGCCTGTCCGGCGCCGAGCTGCCCGAAGCGCAGAAGCCGCGCTTCGCCGAGCTGCAGGAGCAGCAGGCCGCGCTCTCGAAGGCCTTCTCGGACCACGTGCTCGACGCCACCAACGGCTACGCCTACTACGCCGAATCGGAAGACCAGCTCGCCGGCCTGCCCGACGACGCGATCGCCGCCGCGCGCGAGGCCGCGCAGCGCGAGGACAAGGCCGGCTGGAAGTTCACCCTGCACTTCCCCTCCTACTTCCCGGTCCTGCAATACGCCGACAACCGCGCGATGCGCGAGACCCTGTACCGCGCCTACGTCACGCGCGCCTCGGAACTGGGCCCGCAATACGGCGGCGGCAAGGCCGAATGGGACAACACCAAGGTGGTGGCCGAGACGCTCGCGCTGCGTCGCGAGGAAGCCGTGATGCTCGGCTACGCGAACTTCGCGGAAGTGTCGCTGGCGCCGAAGATGGCCGAGTCGCCGGCCCAGGTCACGGCCTTCCTGGAGGACCTGGCGGTGCGCGCGCGTCCGCACGCCGAGCGCGACTGGGACGAGCTGCGCGCCTTCGCCGCCGGCACGCTCGGCATGAGCGAGCTGGCGCCCTGGGACGTCGCCTACGCGGCCGAGAAGCTGCGCGAGCAGCGCTACGCGTTCTCGGAAAACGAGGTCAAGCAGTACTTCCCGGAACCGGCCGTGCTGAAGGGCCTGTTCACCGTCACCGAGACGCTGTTCGGCGTGAAGATCCGCCGCGACGAGGCGCCGGTCTGGCATCCCGACGTGCGCTTCTTCCGCGTCGAGAACGCCGACGGCAGCCTGGTCGCGCAGTTCTACCTCGATCTCTACGCGCGCGAGGGCAAGCGCGGCGGCGCCTGGATGGACGACGCGCGCTCGCGCGCCCGACGCGCGGCCGGCCTGCAGACGCCGGTGGCCTACCTGACCTGCAACTTCTCGGCGCCGATCGGCGACAAGCCGGCCTGCTTCACGCACGACGAGGTGATCACGCTGTTCCACGAGTTCGGCCACGGCCTGCACCACATGCTCACGCGCGTCGACGAGCTCGGCGTGTCGGGCATCAACGGCGTGGAATGGGATGCGGTCGAGCTGCCCTCGCAGTTCATGGAGAACTTCTGCTGGGAATGGGACGTGCTGCCCTCGATGTCCTCGCACGTCGAGACCGGCGCCTCGCTGCCGCGCGCCCTGTTCGACAAGATGCTGGCCGCGAAGAACTTCCAGAGCGGGCTGGGCACGCTGCGCCAGATCGTGTTCTCGATGTACGACATGCTGCTGCACGTCGATTTCGATCCGGCCGGCGCCAGCAACGCGGTGGAGTTCGCGCGCGAGATCAACGAGCGCTTCCACGTGATCCCGCAGGCGCCGTTCTCGCGCTGGCCGAACACCTTCAGCCATATCTTCGCGGGCGGTTACGCGGCCGGCTACTACAGCTACAAGTGGGCCGAGGTGCTGTCGGCCGACGCCTACGCGGCCTTCGAGGAAGCGGCCAAGGCGAGCGGCACGGTGCTCGACGCGGCCACCGGCACGCGCTATCGCCGCGAGATCCTCGAAGTGGGCGGCAGCCGCCCGGCGATGGACTCGTTCAAGGCCTTCCGCGGCCGCGAGCCGGAGATCGACGCGCTGCTGCGCCACAACGGCATGGCCGCCGGCACGCAGCCGCACTGAGGCGCCGGCAGGGCGCCTGATCGACGCGCGCCGGCCGCCGCCGGCGCGTGTCGAATCCCCAGGCAACGGCATCCACTTCGCGTGGATGCCGTTTTTTCATGAAGGCGCGCCGTCCCCTTCGCCGTCGCCCTCCTCGCCCTCCTCGACCAAAACTTCGGGCGCCTGGTCCTCGTCGTCGTCGAACAAGGCGATCTGGCCGTGACGCTCGGCCGTGTCCTCGTCGACCCTCACGCCCACGCCGAGCAGCCGCACCGGCTGGCGCCGCCGCTCCAGGCCCTTCTCGAGCAGCGCGACGGCCGTATCCACATCGCTGCGATCGGCCACGCACTCGACCGTGGTGCGCTGGAAATCGGCGAAGCGGATCTTCACGAACAGCTTGCGGATGGTCTTGCGCGAGTGGGTGCGCTCGATGCGCGTGTCGAGCTGGGCCACCAGCTTGCGCAGTTCCTCGGCGCACTGCTCAGGCGTGACGAGATCGGCCACATAGGTGGTCTCCACGCTGACCGACTTGCGCTCGCGATCGGCATGCACGCGCCGCTCGTCGATGCCGCGCGAGAGCTCGTGCAGGCGCCGGCCGAAGGCGCCGAACTCGCGATGCAGGTCGAACAGCGACCAGTCGCGCAACTGCGCGCAGGTCTCGATGCCGAGCCGTTCGAGCCGCGCGGCGGTCACCCGGCCCACGCCGAACAGCTTGCGCACCGGCAGCGCCGCCACGAAGGCCTCGACCTGATGCGGGCGCACCACGAACAGGCCGTCGGGCTTGTTCCAGTCGGAGGCGATCTTGGCGATGAACTTGTTCGGCGCGACCCCGGCCGAGACCGTCACGCCGACCGTGTCGCGCACGCGCTCGCGGATCTCGCGCGCGATCAGGGTGGCGCTGCCCTGGCAGCGCTCGGTGCCGCTGACGTCGAGATAGGCCTCGTCGAGCGAGAGCGGCTCGACCTCGGGCGTGTAGTCGCGATAGATCGCCATGATCGCGCGCGAGGCGATGCGGTACTTGTCCATCGAGGGCGGCAGGATCAGCAGCTCGGGGCACTTGCGCACCGCCAGCGCCGAGGACATCGCCGAATGCACGCCGAAGCGCCGCGCCTCGTAGTTGCAGGTGGCGATCACGCCGCGCCGGTCGGGCCGCCCGCCCACCGCGAGCGGCCGGCCGCGCAGCGAGGGATCGTCGCGCATCTCGACCGAGGCGTAGAAGCAGTCGCAGTCGAGGTGGATGATCTTGCGCGCGAACCCGGCCGCGCCGCCCGGCGGGGCGGGCGGCGCGGCGGATTCCATGGCGGGGGCGGCAGCGAGCAGTTTCAAGGTGACGATACTGTACAAAAAAACAGTGTCGCCGTGTTGAGGGATCGCTTGGGAAAGATAAAGGGTTGGAGCAGCCGCGCGGCATCGCGATGCCGCGCCATGCAGCCCTTATTGCCGGAACACGGCCAGCTTGGTGGCGAGCCCGAGGAAGAAGGCGCCCAGCGTGCGGTCGATCCAGGCCGCCATGCGCCGGCTGGCGCGCAGACGCTGCGCCAGGCGATCGCCGAACAGGATCAGCGGCGGCTCGATCACAGCCGCCACCGCGATGATCAGCACGCCGTGCAGGCCGAGCTGCAGCGGCACCGGCCCGGCGCCGGCCACCACGAACTGCGGCAGCAGGGCCAGGAAGAAGATCGCGACCTTGGGGTTGAGGATGTCGATCAGCACGCCCTGCAGGAACACCTGCATGGGGCTGCGCCGGCGGCTCGGCTCGTCGAGCCGGAAGGCGCCCGCCTTCGACCGGAGCGCCTGGATGCCGAGCCAGCTCAGGTAGATCACGCCCACCCACTTCACCACCAGGAACAGGCTGGCCGAGGTGTAGAGGATCGCCGACAGGCCGATCGCGGCGCACATCACATGGAACAGCGCGCCGCTCCAGACCCCGAGCATCGCGGCGAAACCGTGGCGCCGGCCGCTCTTGACGGTATGGCCGAGCATGAAGGCCAGGTCCGGCCCCGGCGTGAGGTTGAGCAGCACGGCCATGCCCAGGAAGGCCAGCCAGTGGGCGGAATCGTAGTGGAGCATCGCCATCCCCTGAATTCGATCGGCGGCACGGATCGCCTCGCGCGTCGTGCCTGTCCGGCAGAGCATACGGCAGGCGCTTTCGCCCGATCAATCCCCGCGTGCGCCGCCATGTGCCTGCGTCGTGTGCCGTGCGGGCGGCTCGACGTACCGTCACGGTCGGATCGCTCGATCCGTACCGGTCGTTGGGGCTTCCAGGTGTACCGCCGCGCGCCGGATTCGCCGCCTATACTCGACCAGCCCAATCACCAACAGGAACACCGGAATGAAGACGATCGGCCTGATCGGCGGGATGAGCTGGGAATCGTCGGCGGAATACTACCGGATGATCAACCGCGCCTCGAAGGCGCGTCACGGCGGCCACCACAACGCGAAGAGCGTGATGGTGACGGTCGATTTCGCCGAGATCGAGGCGCTGCAGCGCGCCCAGGACTGGGACGCGCTCGGCGCGCGCATGGCCGACGCGGCGCGGCAATTGCAGGCGGCCGGCGCCGACGTGGTGGTGCTGACCACCAACACCATGCATCGCGTAGCCGACGCGATCGAGCGCGCGCTCACGCTGCCCTTCCTGCATATCGCCGATCCGACCGGCGCCGCGCTGCGCGCGGCCGGCGTCGAGCGGGTCGCCCTGCTCGGCACGCGCTACACCATGGAGCTGCCGTTCTACGCGGCGCGGCTGGCCGAGCGTTTCGGCATCGAGGTGCTGACGCCGGACGCCGAGGATCGCGACACGGTCCATCGCGTGATCTACGAGGAGCTGTGCCACGGCCTGATCGAGCCGGCCTCGCGCGCCGCCTACGCGGCCATCATCGGCCGGCTGGCCGCGCGCGGCGCGCAGGCGGTGATCCTCGGCTGCACCGAGATCACGCTGCTGATCGGGGAGCACGATTCGCCGCTGCCGGTGTTCGATACCACCGCGCTGCACGCGCAGGCCGCGGTGGATTTCGCAGCGGCCTGAACCTCGTCCGGGCGACGCCAGCCGCCGCCTCAGATCCCCGTCAAACCCTGCAGGCTGATCTTCGACTGGGTGTTGGCGGGTTGCTCCCCGAGCTTGCTCAGCGCGCCATTGGCACCGATCGCGTAGGCCACGATCTTGTCGTCGCCGGCGTAGTCCTGGTAGAGGAACTTGCCGTCCGGGCTGACCCAGGAATCGTTGGCGAAGGCCGAGCTCTGGCCCGCGACCGGCGTTTCGGTGGCCGCCGAGGCATTGACCAGGGTGAGCTTGCCGGCGCCGTCGATCGAGAACAGCGAAACCGCGCCGCTGCCGTTGCCGATATAGGCGAAGCGGTTGTCCGGCGTCAGCGAGATCCAGCACGGCGCGGCCTGCCCGGTCACGGTGACGGGCGCGCCGGTCGAGGTGAAATTGCCGCTCGGCTCCGAGAAGCTGAAGGATTCCACGCTGCCGCCCGGCGCGTCGGTCACCACGTAGGTGGAGGCCAGCGCGCCGGTGCCGAAGCGGCCGCCGAACGGACCGACGCCGGCCGAGGTGCTGTTCACCGGCGTGCCGAGCGTGCCGTCGGCCTGCACCGGGAAGGCCAGCAGCGTATTGAGCGGCGCGGTCGGCGTGACGGTGCGCAGGAAGCCGTTGACGATCACGAACTTGCCGTCCGGGCTCAGCGACACCTGGGTCGGCAGCGCGTCCTGCACCACCACCGCGTACTGGCCGATCGCGCTCAGCTTGCCGTCGGCGCCGACGCGATAGGCGCCCAGTTCCTGCGCGCCCTGCTGGTGCGTGACATAGAGCACGCCGTTCGAGAACGCCAGCGAGGTCGGCCGCGTGCCGCCGGTGGGCGACACCGCCAGCAGGCTCAGCGTGCTGCCCGAGATCGAGAACACGCTGACCGTGTTGTCGCCGGCATTGGCCACGAACAGGCGCGTGCCGTCGGGCGAGACGATCAGGCTGTTGTTGCTGGTCAGCGCGTCGGGCGCGACCGTGTTGCCCATGAAGTAGTTGACGCCATTGGTGCCCTTGCCGCCGGTCGCCAGGCTCGGCATCGCGGCCAGCGTGCCGTCCGCGTTGCGCACGAAATGCAGCACCGCGTTCTGCGCGTCGTTGGTCTGCGCGAACAGCTGCGTGACCTTCTGCGGCGCAGCCGGCGGCGTGACCGGGGGCGGCGTGACCGGCGGCGGCGAGCTCGCCGTCGTCGTCGAATCATCGCCACCGCATGCCGCCAGCATCACCGCCGTGATCGTCAGTGCCGTCACCAGTTTGAGCTTCATCCGTTTACCTCGTTCATCAGGTTTCGAGTTACCCCCCGCATACCGGATCGGCTGCCTGTTTCGCGGGTGGATCATGTGCGCTCGGCGTCCGGTTCCTGGTCGTCCGGATTCGTCCGTGCGCAGGTCAGTTCGGAACCCTGACGGTTGCGGTTACAACGAGCGAGAAAAAAAGAAGCCCGCGATCCCTTCCAGGATCGCGGGCTCGCGGGCCGGGTTCGGCTCGGGAAGACGCCTTACTTCGACATCGCGTCCGATGCCGCGGGCGACATGCCCATCGCATCGTGCTTCTTCATCTTGCCGCCCTTCTTGCCCATCGTGTCGTGCTTCATGGCGCCCTTGCCCATCGCGTCGTGCGACATCGCATCCTTGCTCATCGCGTCGTTCGACATGGCGCCGCTCGCCTGCGCGAATGCCGCCGAAGCGCCGAAAGCCAGCGTTGCCGTCACGATTGCCGTTGCCAGAACCTTCATCATGTACTCCTTTACCGGGTGGAAAAAATCGGTCCGTCCATCGCGGACCGTTTGGGGGAACAGCCGGCGGATCTCAGGATCCGCCGAACCAGTTGTAACCCTGGTCGACCCAGTAACCGCCCGGGTAGACATTGGTCACGAAGATCTCGACGATGTGCTTCGGATTCTTGTAGCCGAGCTTGGTCGGCATCCGCAGCTTCATCGGGTAGCCGTATTGCGCCGGCAGGCGCTGGCCGTCGTAGTCGAAGGCGAGCAGCGTCTGCGGATGCAGGGCCGTGGCCATGTCGATGCTTTCGTAGTAGTCGTCGGCGCAGCGGAATCCCACGTACTTCGCGCTGGTGTCGGCGCCGACTCGCCGCAGGAAATCGCCGAAGCGCGTGCCGCCCCAGCGACCGATCGCGCTCCAGCCTTCCACGCAGATATGCCGCGTGATCTGCTCCTCGTGCGGCAGGGCATACAGTTCGGGCAGCGTCCAGACGCGCTGTCCCTTCACCAGGCCGCCGAGCTTCAGGCGGAAGTCGCTGCCGTCCACCTGCGGCACCTGGTCGATGCCGTAGAAGGCATTGAAGGGGAACGGCCGCGTGATCTGCGCCTCGGTATAGGTGGGCGCGAGCGCGCGGGGATCGAACAGCGCGGCCTGCACGCGATCGTTGAGCCGCGAGACGGCGGACAGGAAACCGTCGACCGAGGCGTCGTCGCCGAGCGTGCAGCCGCTGAGCATCGACAGGCCGCCGAGCGTCAGCAGGCGCTTGCCGAACAGGCGCCGCGAGGGCATCGAGAGTTCGCGTTGCGCATCGGCGAGCACGGTGTCGCGATCGACGCTCAGGCGCGGGCGGAGCAGGTTCTTCATGGTTCTTCTCCTGCGCTCAACGGCCGCGCAGCATGGTCAGCAGCGAGCGCGGCACCAGGGCCACCATCGCGACATGCACGACGATGAAGGCCGCCATCACCGCCATCGCGCAGAAGTGCACCACGCGCGCCGTGTCGTAGCCGCCGAACAGCTCGCGCAGCAAGGGAAACTGCACCGATTTCCAGATCGCGAGCCCCGACAGCACCAGCACGATCAGGTCGAGCACCACCACCAGGTAGGCGAGCTTCTGGACCGCGTTGTAGTGCGTCAGGTCCGCGTGCGAGAGCTTGCCGCGCAGGGCCGCGAACAGGTCGCGCAGCACCGCGCCGGGCGACAGCGGGAAGAAGCGCGCCGTGAAGCGTCCGCTGGCGAGGTTGATCGCCAGGTAGACCAGCCCATTGAGCACCAGCAGCCACATCGCCGCGAAATGCCATTGCAGCGCGCCGCCGAGCCAGCCGCCCAGCGTCCACGACGAGGGGAACGTGATCGATTCGAACACCGGCGAGGCGTTGTAGATACGCCAGCCGGACAACATCATCAGCAGCGCGGCCAGCGCATTGAGCCAGTGCGTGATGCGCAGCCAAACCGGATGCACCGGCTTGGCTCGCATCGGCTGCGGCCCGGATCGGGTCAGGGAGAGTGCCATATCGAACACCGCGTAAGTGGATTGCAAGGATTCCTGTTCGTCGAACATGAATCGTCATGCCAAGGTATTCGATAGCGCGGTGATTTCGGTTACACCAGCACGCAAATATTTTTGCCGTCGCGCCGTAACCCGCGCCGCTCAGCCACCGAACTGGACAAGGTGGCCGGCCGAAGCGAAGCGCGCGCCCTTGGGGCGAGGCGATCGGGCCACGCGCTTGCGGCACCCAAATCCTTCGGTTATTCTGCGGCAGTCGTTCTAAAACAGTCGATCTAAAACCCCGATTTCGAAGACCTGAGCCGTCGTACCCAGGCGCGCGGCCCGCGCCGCCCCAGGTCGATGCCAGTCCGGCGGACACGCCCAGTCGCGACCGCCGCCCCGTCATCACAGGATGCACCTTGTACGCAGCGGAAGACCGCCTGAAAGCGCTGTTCGTCAGCGGCCTCGACGGCAACGCCAACGCCTATCACGGCTTTCTGCAGGAACTGACGCGTCACCTGCGCGGCTATCTGCGCAAGCGCATTCCGCAATTGCACGACGACGTCGAGGACCTGGTCCAGGAGATCCTGCTGGCCGTCCACCATGCGCGCCACACCTATCGTAGCGACGAGCCGCTGACGGCCTGGGTGCATGCGATCGCGCGCTACAAGCTGATGGATTTCTTCCGCTCGCGGTTTCGCCGCGAAGCGCTCAACGTGCCCTTCGACGACGACCACGAGGCGATGTTCGCCGTGGCCGACGACGAGCCGGCCCAGGCGCGCCACGATATCGGCAAGCTGCTCGAGCACCTGCCCGACAAGCAGCGGCTGCCGATCCTGCATGTGAAGCTGCAGGGTTTGTCGGTGACCGAGACGGCGGCGCTGACGGGCCTGTCCGAATCGGCGGTGAAGGTGGGCGTGCATCGCGGGCTCAAGGCGCTGGCGGCGCGGATCCGGGGTGAACGATGAGAACCGACGAACTGATCGGCCTGCTCGCCAGCGGTGTCGCGCCCGCCGATCGCGGCGCCGCGGCGCGCCGCTTCGGCACGGCGCTGCCGCTCGGCCTGGGCGGCTCGCTGCTGCTGACCTGGTTGCTGTTCGGCTGGCGGCGCGACCTGGCACCGGCGATGGACACGGCCCTGTTCTGGATCAAGCTCGCCTTTCCGCTGGCCGTGGCGGCTGTCGCCTGGCCGCTGGCCGAACGCCTGGGCCGTCCCAGCTCGCGAGGCGGGCGTCGCTGGTGGCTGCTGGCGCTGCCCTTCCTGCTGGTGTGGATCGGCGGCGCATTCGTGCTGGCCGCCGCGGCGCCCGGAGCGCGCCTGCCGCTGATGCTGGGCCTGTCGTGGAAGGTCTGTGCGCTCAATATCCTGCTGCTGTCGATACCGAGCTTCGCCGCGGTGTTCTGGGCCATGCGCGCCCTGGCGGCGACCCGGCCGAGGCAGGCCGGCGCGGTGGCCGGGCTGCTCGCCAGCGCGATCGCGACCGCCGCCTATTGCCTGCATTGCCCGGAGATGAGCCCGGCCTTCTGGGCGCTCTGGTATGTGCTGGGGATGTCGTTGCCGGCCGCGCTCGGCGCGCTGCTGGGGCCGCGCCTGCTGCGCTGGTGATCCGGCCCGGCCGTCACCGCGCGCTGCCGTTCGCTGCCGTTCGTCGATAAGGCGCGAGGCGTCGTCGCGAAGGATGTGCCGCCGCTACGTCTCTTGCGCCGGCCCGCGCCGCTTCGCCGTCGGCAGGCTCGCGCCGATCATCGCCAGCGCCGGCCGCACCGCCCCTTCGAGCAACTCGCGCCGCGGCCGCACGCGGGCCAGCACGCGCAAGCCCAGCAGGACCGCGAACAGCATGCGCGCCGTATCGACCGCGGCCAGCTCGGGCGGAATCGTGCCCTCGGCCTGCCCCGCCTCGACGCAGCGCAGGAAAAAGGCCTCGATATCCTCCAGGATGCGTTCCAGCAGTTGCTGGAAATCCGCGTCGTGCGGCGCCAGCTCCAGGGCGGTATTGACGATCATGCAGCCCTTGCGCTGCGCGTCCTGCACGGTGAGGCGGATGATCTCGTCGAAGAAGGCGACGATCGCCTCGCGCGGCGCCAGTCGATGCTCGAAGCGCCGCACGCGATCGCGAAAGCCCGCTTCCACGTAGCGCTCGAAGGACCGGGCATACAGCGCGCGCTTGTCGCCGAAGGCGTTGTAGACGCTGGCGCCGGTCATGCCCATCGTCGTCGCCAGATCGCGCACCGAGGTCGAGGCATAACCATGCGACCAGAACTGCGCGATCGCCGCATCGAGCACGGCCTGCTCGTCGAATTCGCGTGGACGGGCCATCGCCGGTTTCCTCCCGTGGAATCGTCCGGGCGCGGGATGCGCCGGAGCCGGTATTTTAGTGCAATCGTTCTGGAATACGCAGGCGCCGCCAGGCGTTCTGCAAGGGACGGGCCGGCCGGCCCGATTTCTGGAGATGATTCGTGACGCAATCCGTCCTGCAACGCCTGGCTACGCTCGGCATCGAACTTCCCGCGCCGATCCGCCCGCTCGGTTCCTATCGCAGCGTCTCGATCGTCGGCAATCTCGCGCACGTATCGGGGCTCGGCCCCTTCGAGCAAGGCAAGCCGGTGGTGGGCCAGGTGGGCAGCGAGATCTCGCCGGAACGCGCGCGGCAGGCCGCGCGCCTGACCATGGAGATGATCCTCGCCTGCCTGCACGAGGCCTGCGGGCTCGATCGCGTGCTGCGCTGCGTGAGGCTGACCGTCTATGTGCGCGCCGACGCTTCGTTCACCGCGCATCCGCTGGTGGCCAACGGCGCGAGCGACCTGCTGCGCGAGTTGTTCGGCGAGGACGCGCTGCCGGCGCGCAGCGCGCTCGGCGTGCATACGCTGCCGATGGGCATCCCGGTCGAGATCGACAGCATCTTCGAGCTGGCCCCCGCCGACGAGGTGCGCTGAGACGCACGGAAACGACAACGCGGCGGCACGATGGCCGCCGCGTTGTCTTCAATGCTTCGCGCGAACGTCAGGCGGGCGTCGCTGCCGCCGGCGCGCCCGCCTTCACTCGATGGTCGCGATCACCGGCGTGTGATCCGAAGGCTGCTCCCAGGTGCGCGGCACGCGATCGACCTCGCAGGCCGTCAGCGTCCCGGCCAGCGCCGGCGACAGCAGGATGTGGTCGATGCGCAGGCCCGCGTTGCGGCGAAAGCCCATCATCCGGTAATCCCACCAGGTGAAGGTCTTCTCGGGCTGCTCGAAGCGCCGGAAGGCATCGACGAAGCCCATCTCGAGCAGCGCCGCGAAATGCGCGCGCTCCTGCGGCGACACCAGGTTCTGCCCTTCCCACTTGGCCGGATCGTGGACGTCGCGATCCTCGGGGGCGATGTTGTAGTCGCCCAGCAGCGCGAGCTTCGGATGGCGCGTCAGCTCGTCCTTGAGCCAGGCCTGCAGCGCATCGAGCCATTGCAGCTTGTAGACGAACTTCTCCGAATCCGGCGCCTGCCCGTTCGGGAAATAGGCCGAGACGATCCGCAAGCCGTTGACGGTGGCCGCGATCACGCGCTGCTGCGGATCCTCGAAGCCGGGAATGTTCTTCACGACATCGGTCTCGTCCACGCCGAGCGTGTCGCGCACCAGGATCGCCACGCCGTTGTAGGTCTTCTGGCCCGTGAACCAGCTGCGATAGCCGGCCGCCTCGAGGTCGGCCTTCGGGAATTTGTCGTCGGTGAGCTTCAGCTCCTGCAGGCAGAGCACGTCGGCGTGGCTGGTGGCCAGCCAGTCGAGCACGTGCTGTTTGCGCACGTTCAGGGAGTTGACGTTCCAGGTGGCGATCTTCATCGAATCGAATGTCCGTGGTGTATCGGGCGATGCCGGAATGGCCCGGCCGGCCGCGCTGCCGCGCGGTCAGACCGGCTCGACGGGAGTGTACCAGCGCAGAGGAATTGTTCCGTCCGCGCCGGGCGCGTGAAATTTTTTTCTCGGTATTGTTTGACACACACGCGTAATACCCCTATACTTTGTTTTCTCTGACGCGGGGTGGAGCAGTCTGGCAGCTCGTCGGGCTCATAACCCGAAGGTCGTAGGTTCAAATCCTACCCCCGCAACCAAACACATCCGGCGATGTGCCACGCAGTTGACCGCTGCGTGATTCGCCAGACGAAGAACCCGGCCTTGTTGCCGGGTTTTTTGTTTTCCGCGCGCGTTCGCGTTCCATGCAGCCCGCGCGCGACAGGCGGCGAGTTTCTTCGCCGCCCTTCTCTCACCGTCTATCAGCTTCCCGCCTTCGCCGGCGCCGGCCCCAGGTGCGCCCAGAGGAAGCCGAAATCGGCCGCATCCGATTCAGCGCGCTCCAGATCGTCGGCGCTGCCGTGACCGCCGTCGGTGTTCTCCCAGTACCAGACCTGTTCGTGACCGAGCGACTGCATGCGCGCGGCCATCTTGCGCGCATGGGCGGGATGCACACGATCGTCGCGCGTCGAGGTGCTCAGCAGCAAGGGCGGATACATGCGATCCGCGCGCACGCGGTGATACGGCGAATAGGCGGCCAGCGCCGCGCCCTGCCGCGCATCGTCGGGGTCGCCGTATTCGTCGAGCCAGGCCGCGCCCGCGTGCAGCTTCGGGTAACGCTGCATGTCGAGCAAGGGCACCTGGCAGAGCACCGCGCCGTACAACTCGGGCCGCTGCACCATGCAGGCCGCCACCAGCAGGCCGCCGTTGCTGCCGCCCTCGATGCCGAGCTGCGCGGCCGTGGTCACGCCGTTGTCGATCAGGTGCTCGGCCACCGCGATGAAGTCGTCGAAGGAACGCTGCCGATGCTCGCGCTGCGCATCGGTGTGCCAGCGCGAGCCGAACTCGCCGCCGCCGCGGATATGCGCGAAGGCGGCCACGCCGCCGCGCTCCAGCCAGGCGATGCCGAGCGCGTCGCTGTAGGCCGGCAGGTTCGGAATCGCGAAGCCGCCGTAGCCCGACAACAGGCAGGGGCGCGCGGTGCGCCGCGTCGCGCCTTGCGCGTCGGTCTCGCCGTCGAGCGCATCGCGCGGCCCGATCAGCGTGTACGGCACTTCGGTGCCGTCGCGCGAGCGCGCCACCGCGCGACGTACCACCAGGGCGCTCGCCTCGAACTGCACGGGCGGCCGGTCGAGCAACACGCGGCGCGCGGCGGCATCCTCGGCCTGGTCGGCAAGATCGGCGAGCCAGCATTCGGGCGGATCGAGAAAGGTATCGACGTCGACGAACACCTCGTCATTCAGCGTCGGCTCCACCGGCTCGAGATCGATCTCGGCCTCGCCGCTCCAGGCGAACGGTCGCGAAGTCCAGCTCCAGCTGCCGTCCTCCTGCTGTTGCGGCTGCCAGAGCAAGGTGCGATTGCGCACGTCGTCGAGCCAGCTCGCGATCAGCGTGTGGCGCGTGTGGGTCCAGCTGCAGGCCGAGGTCGAGGGCCCCGGCGCGAACAGCGTGGTGAAGCTGCGCGAGCCGGCCAGGAAGGCATCCTCGCGAATCGCCAGCAGCGAACCGCCGGTGTGCAATACGCCCTCGCAATCCCAGTCGAGACGCGGCTCCAGCACCAGCCAGCCGTGCCAGAAGCCGACCACCACGTGCGCGGGCACCTCGTAGCGCCGCCACTCGCCCGCCGCGTCGAGCCGGTAGGTATGCAGGTCGAAGAAGTCGACGCTGCGCCAGGCGGTATGGCGCTGCTCGATCGGATCGAAGGCCGCGCCGGCGCTGATGTCGTCGGGCTCGCCGCGGAACACCACGGGCGCCGCGTCGAGCGCCGTGCCGCGCGTCCAGCGCCGCACCTCATAGGGATAACCGGCCTCGGTGGTCGAATCCTCGTCGCGCTCCCAGCTCACGTAGACGGTATCGCGATCGATCCAGTCGACCGTGTGATTGCCGGGTTCGTCGATCCGGAAACCGTCCTCGACGAAGCAGCGCCGCTCCAGGTCGAACTCGCGCACCACCACCGCGTCGGCGCCGCCCGGCGACAGCGACAGCAGCGCGCGATCGCCGTCGGGATAGAGGATCGCGTCGTGCTCGAACACCCAGGATTCGCGCTCGTGCGCGCCGAGCGCGTCGACGTCGAGCAGCACCTGCCAATCCGGCTTGCCGGCGCGCCAGTCGTCCCAGCGCGCGCGGCGCCACAGGCCCTTGGGATGGCGATCGTCCTGCCAGAGGTCATAGGCCCACTCGCGCCAGCGCGCCGGGATCACGGGCCGCTCGCGCGGCAGGTAGGCCTTGGCCAGGCGCGCGGCGAGCGCGTCGAAGGCTTCGTCGTGGCGCAGCGCGGCGTGGGTGCGCGCGTTCTGCTCGTCGACCCAGGCGCGGGCGCGCCGGCTGTCGAGCGATTCGAGGAACTTGAAGGGATCCGGCCCGTCGGGCCAGTGGAGCGAATCGGACATCGTGGTTCGGCTGGAGAGCAAACCCCGATTATGTCCGATCGCGCGGCACGCGATGAAAAGCGCGGAAAACCGCGAGCGACCACGCAAGGCGGCGCATCGAGCATGCCGGCCGCGACATCTCGCGAAACGGCAAACGCGCGGCAGCCGGCGAAGGCCGCCGCGGGTCTGCCGTCCGGCATCACGGCTCCAGGTGCAGCTCCTGGATCTTGCGCGTGATGGTGTTGCGGCCGATGCCGAGCCGCTCGGCCGCCTCGACCTTGCGGCCGCGCGTGAAGTCGAGCGCCTCGCGGATCACGGCCGCCTCGAAGCGGCGCGCGAGTTCGTCCATCACGTCGGCCGAATTCTCGCGCAGCAGCCGCGCGACCTCGGTGCGCAGGCCCTGCTCCCAGACCGGATGGCTGGACACGGGCGCGGCCACCGCGCCGCTGGCGATCGGCGCGCCCGGCAGCATGCCGCCGGGCATGCCGCCCATCGCGCCATTCGTGCCGGCCGGCAGCGCATCGCTGCTGACCGCCGCCGCGGCCGGCGTCACGCCCTCGCCGGGCGCGGCCTGCGCCGGGCCCAGGTCGGGCGGCAGGTCCTTGATCTCGACGGTCTGCGCCGGCGCCATCACGGTCAGCCAGTTCGCGAGGTTCTCCAACTGCCGCACGTTGCCGGGGAACGGCAGCGAGGTCAGGTAGGCGAGCGCCTCGTCCGAGACGCGCTTGGGCTCGACGCCGAGATCGCGCGCGCTCTTCTGCAGGAAGTGGCGCGTGAGCAGCGGGATGTCCTCGCTGCGCTCGCGCAGCGCCGGCAGCCGCAGCCGGATCACGTTGAGGCGGTGATACAAGTCCTCGCGGAACAGGCCCTGGCGCACCCGCGACTCGAGGTTCTGGTGAGTCGCCGCGATCACGCGCACATTGGCGCGCAGCGGGTTGTGGCCGCCCACGCGATAGAACTGCCCGTCCGACAGCACGCGCAGCAGGCGCGTCTGCAGGTCGAAGGGCATGTCGCCGATTTCGTCGAGGAACAGCGTGCCGTTCTCGGCCTGCTCGAAACGGCCCTGGCGCGTGGTCTGCGCGCCCGTGAAGGCGCCGCGCTCGTGGCCGAACAGTTCGGACTCCAGCAGGTCCTTCGGGATCGCCGCGGTGTTCAGCGCGATGAAGGGGCCGTTCGCGCGCGGGCTATGGCGGTGCAGCGCACGCGCCACCAGCTCCTTGCCGGTGCCCGATTCGCCCGTGATCAACACGGTCGCGGCCGAATGCGAGAGCCGGCCGATGGCGCGGAACATGTCCTGCATGGCAGGCGCCTGGCCCAGCATCTCGGGCGCGTCGGCGAGCTTGTCGTCGTCGGGCACGCCGCCGCGCAGGCTTTCCTCGACCGCGCGCCGGATCAGCTCGACCGCCTTGTCGACGTCGAAGGGCTTGGCCAGGTACTCGAAGGCGCCGCCCTGGAACGCGGCCACCGCGCTGTCGAGGTCGGAGAACGCGGTCATGATGATGACGGGCAGGCCCGGCAGGCGCTCGTGCATCGCCTGCAGCAGCTCGAGGCCCGAACCGCCCGGCATCCGGATGTCGGATACCAGCACCTGCGGCGATTCATGGTCGAGCGCGGCCAGCGCCTCACGAACGTTCGAGAAGCTTCGGGTCGCGAAGCTGTCGCGCGCGAGTGCCTTTTCGAGCACCCAGCGAATCGATTGGTCGTCGTCTACTATCCAGATCGGCTTCATAGGTCGGTCAGATGGATCGGTGAGTCGCTGCACTGCCGCTCAATGATCGAGCGGCAGCAAAATCTGAAATTCGGTACGCCCCGGCCGGCTTTCCACCTCGATCATTCCATCGTGCTGCTGCACGAAGGTCTGCGCGAGCGTGAGGCCGAGGCCGCTGCCGTCCTCTCGCCCCGACACCAGCGGATAGAAGATCCGGTCGCGGATGTCCTCGGGAATGCCGGGGCCGTTGTCGATCACGTGCAAGTCCAGTGCCAGCTTGAACAGTTTCTTGCCGATCGTGATCTTGCGCGCCACGCGGGTGCGCAATTCGATGCGCGCATCGCCCTGGGCGATGCGTTCGCGCAGCGCCTGGGCGGCGTTGCGCACGATATTGAGCAGCGCCTGGATCAGCTGCTCCTTGTCGCCGCGCAGGTCGGGCACGCTGACGTCGTAGTCGCGCTCGATGGTCAGCCCGCGCGGGAATTCGGCCAGCATCACGGCGCGCACGCGCTCGCAAACCTCGTGCACGTTGACGTCGCCGACGATGTGCGGATGCCGGTGCGGCTCCAGCAGCCGGTCGACCAGCGTCTGCAGCCGATCGGATTCCTTGATGATCACCTGCGTGTACTCGCGCAGCTCGCCGCGCTCGCGCTCGGACAGCTCGAACTCGAGCAGTTGCGCCGCGCCGCGGATGCCGCCGAGCGGATTCTTGATCTCGTGCGCGAGATTGCGGATCAGGTGCTTGTTGACCGCGGTCAGGTCGTGGATCCGCTCCTCGCGGTCGGTGCGCGACTGCCGCTCGTTCTCGAACAGCTCGACCAGCACGTAGTCTGGCGCGCCCTCCAGGAAACCGACGATCGCATGCACGTGCAGCGCCTCGCGGCCCGGCCGCTCCAGCACGGTGTCGAGATGGGTGGCCTGGAAACGGCCCTCGCCGATCGCGGTGATGGTGGTCGCCAGCTCGGTCGAGTTGGGGAACAGGTCGCTCCAGGGCATCTGCGCGAGCTGGCGGCGCGAGATGTCGAGCATCGCCTCGGCCGACGGGTTCGCGAAGGCGATCCGCAGCGTGCGGCGATCGAGCACCAGCACCACCGTGGGCAGCGCCTCGAGCCCGTTCAGCAGCCCCGAGCGCAACAGCCTCTCGTCGTCCGACAGCCGCTCCGGCTGCCCTGCCCTGGCCTTGATCAGATTCTTCAGAACCATCTTGCGTGGATGCCCGCTCATGACTGGTGAAACGGTGCAATGAAAAAGGGACGGCCCAACGCCGTCCCCTTCGCGTGTGTCCGGCTGCCGGGAAGCTTTCGCTCCCGGAAGCCGGACGGCAGGACGGCGCTTCGCTCGATGACGTGACGAAGCGCCATCGCCACGCTTACAGCGAGTAGTACATCTCGAACTCGACCGGGTGCGTGGTCATGCGGAACTTCGCGAGTTCCTGTTCCTTCAGGCCCAGGTACGCGTCGATCATCGCATCGGTGAACACGCCGCCGCGCGTCAGGAACTCGCGATCCTTGTCGAGTGCCTCGAGCGCCTGGTCCAGGCCCGCGCAGACGGTCGGGATCTTCGCATCCTCTTCCGGCGGCAGGTCGTACAGGTTCTTGTCGGCGGCCTCGCCCGGATGGATCTTGTTCTGGATACCGTCCAGACCTGCCATCAGCAGGGCCGAGAAGCACAGGTACGGGTTCGCCATCGGATCCGGGAAGCGCGTCTCGATACGACGGCCCTTCGGGTTCGACACGTGCGGAATGCGGATCGATGCCGAGCGGTTGCGTGCCGAGTAGGCCAGCTTGACCGGTGCCTCGAAGTGCGGGACCAGACGCTTGTACGAGTTCGTCGTCGGGTTGGTGATCGCGTTCAGCGCACGGGCGTGCTTGATGATGCCGCCGATGTAGAACAGCGCCGTTTCCGACAGGCCGGCGTAGCCGTTGCCCGCGAACAGGTTCTGGCCGTCCTTCCAGATCGACTGGTGCACGTGCATGCCCGAGCCGTTGTCGCCGACCACCGGCTTCGGCATGAAGGTCGCCGTCTTGCCGTAGGAATGCGCGACGTTGTGGACGATGTACTTCAGCCATTGCGTCCAGTCGGCGCGCTCGACCAGGGTCGAGAACTTCGTGCCGATTTCGTTCTGGCCCTGGCCCGCCACTTCGTGGTGGTGCACTTCGACCGGGATGCCGATCTGCTCGAGCAGCAGGCACATTTCCGAACGGATGTCCTGGAACGTGTCGACCGGCGCGACCGGGAAGTAGCCGCCCTTGGTGCCCGGGCGGTGGCCCGTGTTGCCGCCTTCGAAGTCCTTGCCCGACGACCACGGGGCTTCCTCGGAATTGATCTTCACGAAGGTGCCCGACATGTCCGTGTTCCACTGGACCGAGTCGAAAATGAAGAATTCCGGCTCCGGACCGAAGAAGGCCGTGTCACCGATGCCCGTGCTCTTCAGGTAGGCTTCGGCGCGCTTGGCCAGCGAGCGCGGGTCGCGCTCATAGCCCTTGCCGTCGGCCGGCTCGACCACGTCGCAGGTCAGCACCAGGGTCGACTCTTCGTAGAACGGGTCGACGAAGGCGGCGGCCGGATCCGGCATGAGCAGCATGTCCGACGCTTCGATCCCCTTCCAGCCCGCGATCGACGAACCGTCGAATGCATGGCCGCTTTCGAACTTGTCTTCGTCGAAAGCCGACACCGGCACCGACACGTGCTGTTCCTTGCCGCGCGTGTCCGTGAAGCGGAAATCGACAAACTTGACGTCCTCGTCCTTCACGAGCTGCATGACGTCGGCGACGGTTTTACTCATAACCTCTTCTCCTGATTGAACAAATCCGGCGGACTGGGACCGCCTCCGTTAAGCGGATGAATCGGCTTCGGTGCTGGAGCGCAGCAAGGGGGCCGACTTGACCGGAGCTACTAAAGCAGCTTCCATGCCACCCATGCGCCAGTTCGGCGCGGCGGGCGGCGAACCGCGCCGGGACAGGGCCGGCCCGCGCGCTTTCGGGGCTTGGCCGGCTCGGCTCGGCGCATTTGATGCACCAAATATAGGCAAAAACGAGAGAAACGCACCAAAATAATGCCGATCCGTCCCCAAGGGTAGATTCTGCACCGACTTGGTGATTTTGCGCGCCACCGGCAGGCAGACGCGCGCTCGCGGCCCGGCGCCCGGCCCGCGCGGCTCGCGCGCTAGAATGCCGGTTTGAGTCGACCAGAGAGTCTCGCCATGACCACGCTCGAACAGCTCTATGCCCACGCCGACGCGCACCGCGTCGAAGGCAAGCTGAACTACGGCGGCGCCCTGCCGCCCGCCGAAGCCTTCGAACTGCTGCAACTGGACCCGGCCGTGCGCCTGGTCGACGTGCGCACCCGCGCCGAGCTCGACTGGGTCGGCCGCCCGCTGGTCGGCGACGGCCAGTACGCGCATATCGAATGGACCCGCTATCCCGGCGGCGTGCCGAATCCCGATTTCATCGAGCAGTTGAAGGCGGTGGCCGGGCCCGACACGCCGGTGCTGTTCCTGTGCCGCAGCGCGGCGCGCTCGAAGCTGGCCGCGGTGGCCGCCGCGCAGGCCGGCTACACGAAGGCGTTCGACGTGCTCGAGGGTTTCGAGGGCGCGAAGGACGGTCAAGGGCATCGGAAGACGGTCGAAGGCTGGTGCTATCGCAAGCTGCCCTGGATCGGCGCTTGAAGGTGGCAGGCGGTCGGGCTCATCGTCCGGCCGCGCGATGACATCACGATGACGGGCCGCGAGTTGCGGCCCGTGTCGTTTGCGGGGAAGCCCCGCTGCCGAGGCAGGGAAAACGGTTGGTGCCGCGGCTCAGCGCGCCGCGTCGGGCTCGACGATATCGCCGCCGAGATGATGCACGCCCTCGCGCAGCTTCACGAAGGCGGCCGCCACCGCTTCCGGTTCGCCCTTCACGCCCAGCTCGATATGGCGGCGCGCATAGATGCCGCCGCGCTCCGCGTCGCCCACGCTGGGCAGGCTGAACACGCGCACGCCGGCGAAATCCTGCTCGATGCGCTCCATCAGCGGCGTCAGCGTCGATTCCGGCAGCTCGAACACCAGCACCGAGCGCTCGGTAAACGGCGTCGCGTGATGCAGGTGCTGGTACCGGGTATCGAGCACCCACTCCATCATCGGCCAGGCCATCACCGGGAAGCCGGGCACGAAATGCACGTCGCCGCAGGAAAAGCCCGGGATCTTGTTGTAGCCGTTCGGGATGATGGCGGCGCCCTGCGGGAAGGTGCCCATCTCGAAGCGGTGGCGGTTCTCCGGCGACTCGAAATCGACCGGCGTGGCGGCGTCGCCATGCATCTCGCGGATGCGTTCCGCGATCAGCTCGCGCGCCTCGGGATGCAGCGCGAGCGGCACGCCGAGCGCGGCCGCCGCGCATTGGCGCGTGTGGTCGTCGGGCGTGGCGCCGATGCCGCCGGTCGAGAACACGATGTCGCCGGCCGCGAAGGCGCGCTTGAGCGCCGCCGTGATGCGCTCGCGCGAATCGCCGACGTACTCGGCCCAGTCGAGCGCGAGGCCGCGCGCGCCGAGCAGCTCGATGATCTTCGCCAGATGCTTGTCCTGACGGCGACCGGACAGGATCTCGTCGCCGATGATGATGATGCCGATGCTCATTGATGCCTCGTCAATGCTTGGGAAGGTGCGGCGGCGGCCGCTCGCAGGTCCTGCAGCGCGTGCAGGCAATAGAAACCGAACCACAATGCCGAGAAGACGAGGATGAAGGCATAGACCCAGATCATCGCCGCCGCGACGAACGGGAACAGCACCATCGTCCAGATCGACGATACCCAGATGAAGGTCGGCACCGTGCCGAGCAGGCCGCTGGCGATGCCGATCCCCAGCAGCGGCCAGCGGTGCCGGCGCACCAGCGCGCGCCGCTCCTCGGCGCTGGCATGCTGGGCGAGCGCGTCGTAGCTCATCACGCGATAGGTCAGCCAGCCCCAGATCAGCGGCGGCAGCAGCGCGAAGAACGGCGGGATCAGCCACAGCGGCAGCGTGACGACCAGCACCACGATGCTGGCCAGCGCGGCCCACAGCGAATTGAAGGCGCTGCCGTACCAGGTACCGCCGCGGCGCTGCTCGAGCGAGGCGAACTGGCGCCGCGACAGGTGGGCGACCACCACCGGCGTCGAGATGGCGGCGATCAGCAGCAGCACGGTTAGCACGATCAGCGGAATCGCCACCGCCACCACCAGGAACGGCGCCACCACCGCATGCAGTTGCGGCACGCCGATCGAGGCGAAGAAATGGTAGATCCAGGAGGTCAGCGCGAAGCCCTCGAGCGCGGCGCGCGCGAGGCCCACCAGCGGCTGCCAGGCGAACCAGAGCACGATGCCCCAGCCGAGCGCGGCGACGATGAACGGCACGAACGTGAGCCAGAGCATCCGCGGGTGCAGCGCACTCGCGAGAGCCCGGCCGAAGGAGCGCAGCAGGTCGGTCATGCGGGCGGATAGGGGGAGAAATGGATCAGGGCGGCCCCAAGCATAAACCACGTCGCGCCCGGCCGGCAAAACCGCGATGCGCCCGGGCCGGGATGGGGATGCCGAAGCGGCGGGCTCGGCCCGGGATGAACCACCGGGGCGCCCAAAAAGCAAACCGCCCGGATTCGGGAGAACCGGGCGGTTTCGGCAAGCGGGGGCAATCCTGTCGTATGTCGTCGGGCAGGCCCGGCGGCGGCGCTCAGGCCGTGCCGGCCGAGACACCCGGCTTGCCGGGCTTGCGGCCTGCCAGGCGTCGCGCGATGCGTACCATCGCGAGCCAGTGCTGGGACCAGAAACCGTCGCCATAGGACACGCCCTGGTATTGCTCGCGGATGCCGGTGGGTTCGGGCGTCTTGTTCCAGGACGCGGTGCGGAACAGCATGTCCCACCAGGGGAACAGCACGCCGAAATTGCAGCCGTAGGCGGTGCCTTCGTGCCCGTAGCCGACCGCGTGATGACGCCGGTGGAAGGCCGGGCTGACCAGCAGGCGCTCGCCGAGCCAGCCGAACGGCAGCCGCGCGTTGGTGTGCTGCACGCTCTGCACGAAGTTCGAGAGCGCCGTGAGCACCACGAACTGCGAGGGCGACACGCCGATCACCAGCGCGATGGCGGCGAAGAAACAGCCCTGGATCAGGTCGTCGAGCAGGTGGTTGCGGTCGTCGGTCCACAGCGACATCTGCCGCTGGCTGTGATGGACCGCGTGCAGCTCCCACCACACGCCGAAGCGGTGCTGCCAGCGGTGGTACCAGTAGCCGGCGAAATCGAGCACCACCAGGTAGATCAGGAAGGCCACCAGCGGCTGGGAGGTCACCCCGGGCCACAGCGTGTCGAGATTGAGGTTCGCGACGCCCTTGAGTCGCAGCCACGACTGGAAGTTGTCGAACAGGGGCTGCATCGCGAAGAAGAAGAACAGCGTGAAGATGCCGAGCTTGGCGATCAGCGTGTAGAGCACGTCGACGCGCGTCTCGCGGCGGTGCTGCCACGACTCGGCCGGCCGCAGCGCCTCGAGCGGACGCAGCAGCAGGTACATCGCCACCACCTGCAGCGCGCCGACGATCACCCAGTACAGCGCGTCGTAGGTGTCCTCGTCGTAGTCCATCAGGTCGAACCTGAACATCAGCGGCTGGACGATATCGACGTACAGCCAGGTCTGCAGGTTCGACACGAAGGTATCGAGCATCGAGGCGATCATGTGCAGCATCGGCGTGCTCCGGCCGGCGTCAGGCGCCGTTGGGCGCCGTCACCGGCGCGCGATCGTAGAAATAGATGCCGTGCGGCGAGCGGCCGACCGGGATCGTCTGGATCAGGCGGCGGCTGGCCAGGTCGATCACGCCGACCTTCTTGGCGAAGCGGAAGGTCACCCACAGCGTCTTGCGATCGGCCGACAGCTCCATGTCGTCGGGGCCGGGCAGCAGGCCGGTGATGTCGCCGACGTTGGTGAGCGTGTTCTCGTCGATGATGCTGATGGTGTTCGCGACCCGATTGGTCACCGCCACGTGGGTGCCGTCGGCCAGCGAGCGGAAGTTGTGGGCGCCCTTGCCGGTCGGGATGGTCTTGACCACCTTCTGGTTGCGCCAGTCCACCACCGCCACGTAGTCGGCGCCGGTCATGCCGACCAGCACGTACTTGTCGCCGGGCGTCATCCACAGGCCGGCCGGCACCTTGCCGACCTTCATCTTCCACTTGACCGTCTGGGTCGGCAGGTCGATCGCGGCCAGCTCGCCCGACACCTGCAGCGACACCAGCACGGTGCGGCTGTCCCGGGTGAAGGCCAGGTGGCTCGGCATCACCTGCAGCGGCACGCGCTTGACCAGGTGGACGTTCTGGCCGTCGTAGCCGTAGATGTCGACGCGGTCCAGGCGCAGGCCGGCCGCCACGAACCACTTGCGGTCGGGCGAGAAGCCGAGCTGGTAGGGATCGTCGATGCCTTCCACGGTGCGCTGCGGCGCGCCGGTGCGCGGATCGAGGAACATCAGGCTGTTCGAGACCGAATTGGCGACGATCAGCGAGGAATTGTCGGGCGTCGCCATCAGGTGATGCGGTTCCTTGCCGGTCGGCAGCGTACCGACCACCTGGTGCGAGTTCTGGTCGATCAGCGACAGGGTCGCCTCGGCCGAATTCAGCACGATCACGTTATTGGCAAAGGCGGCGGGCGCCGCGGCGACGGTCAGCGCGCCGAACAGCAGGGCGGCGCGACCGAGGGACAGGAAATTGCGCATGGAGACTCACGTCGAGAAACAGCCGTCATTGTAGAACGTTCGAGCGGACGTCCGGTTGACCGGCCGCCCGCCCGAATTCGCCTGCGCAGCCGGAATTGCGCTAGCGCTGCAGCGACTCCCAGACCTTGTGCAGCCGCTTGACCGAGACCGGCATCGGGGTGCGAAGTTCCTGCGCGAACAGCGAGATGCGTAATTCCTCGAGCAGCCAGCGGAACTCGGTGAGCCGCGCATCGGCCGCCCCGCCGCGCTGCGACAGGGCCCGCTGGTACTGCTGGTTGAGCGGCGCGAACTCGGCCAACTGGCGCGCGTCGCGGGCCGCGTCGGCCTTCAGCTTGTCGATGCGCATCGCGATCCCCTTCAGGTAGCGCGGGAAGTGCGCGAGCTGCGGGTACGGCGTGTCGATCACGAAGCGCTTGCCGACCAGCGCGCCGAGCTGGGCCGTCATGTCGGCATGGGCGGCCGCGAAGGGCTTGGCCTGGGCCAGCTTCTTGCCGAGCCCGGCGTACTCGGCCAGGATCTGGCCGACCAGCCGCGCGATCTCCTGCGCCAGCAGGTTCAGGCGGCTGCGGCCCTCGTCGCGGCGCGCGTGGAAGCCCGCGTCGTCGACCGGCAGCGGGTCCTGCAGGCAGGCGCGGTCGAGCGCCGTATCGATCAACTGGTCGCGCAACTCGTCCTGCGAGCCCAGCGTCATGTACTGCATCGCCATCTCGCGCAGGCCCGGCAGGTTCTTCTCCAGGTACTTGATCGGCTCCTTCAACTGCAGCGCGAACAGGCGCCGCAGCCCGGCGCGGTGGATGCGCGCCGCCTCTTCGGGCGAGTCGAACACCTCGACGTCGCAATGCGTGCCGCGATCGACCAGGGCCGGGTAGCCGAACAGGGTCTGGCCGCGCCGGCGGATTTCCAGCAGCTCGGGCAGCTTGCCGAAGTTCCAGGTGGTGAGGTTCTCGTAGAGCGCGGTCGCGCCGCCGCCCTGCGCGCCTTGCCCACCTTGGGCGCCCTCGCCCGCGCCGCCGGCCGCGCCCAAGGTGGG
>NZ_VWWK01000072.1:0-33125 GCF_011753035.1 Burkholderia sp. Ax-1720
CGCGCGGCTGGCCGCCACCGACGACGCCTTGTCGGCGGTCTGCGTGGCGCCGCCGATCGCCCAGACGATCCGGCCCGACCGCGGCGCCGAGCTGCTGGCGCCGCGGCTCGCGCGCTACCGGCGCCTGTACCGGCTGCTGCGCGAGGAATTCGCGCGCGGCGACTGATCAAGCGGCGAAGCGTCATGAAGCGGAAACCTCGCCGGGCGGCGAACCCCGCGCTGGCGCGGCTGAATCATCTGCCGCTGCCGGCGCCCTATGTCAGGCAGGCCTCGCTGGCCAATCACCTGGCCTTCGAGGCCTGCTGCGCGGCAGCCGGCAATCGGCACGCGCTGAACCGGATGAGCGGCATGCTCTATCTCGGTTACCTGATCTGGGAAGCCGAGGGCGAGCCCGGGCCGGCCGATTGCTTCCATGCCGCCGAGGCGGTGCTCGACGCGGCCGTGCAGCGCGCCGAGGGCTCCGGCATCTGGCGGCTCGAACCGCCGGATCGCGCCGCGCTGACCGGCCTGCTGTGCCTGCACGACGCGCAGCTCGCCACGATCCCGACCCGCGTCTACCTGGGCGCGATGAGCCGGCTCGAACGCCTGCTGCACGATGGCGAGCCGATGTCCCCGCTGCCGGAGCGAGGGCAGGCAAACGGCCTTTCCGGCGATCCAGGCAGGAGGCAATCATGAAGACGGCATTCGATTTTCATAACCGGCGCGTGCTCGTGACGGGCGCATCGAGCGGGATCGGCCAGGCCTGCGTCGAGGCGCTGGCGCAGGCGGGCGCGCAGGTGGTGGCGGCAGCCCGCAATGGCCAGGCGCTGGACGCCCTGGCGGCGCGCACCGGTTGCGACATGCTGCGGCTCGATGTCGGTGCCGACGAACGCGCCATCGACGCGGCGCTCGCGCCGCTGGCCGGCTTCGACGGCCTGGTCAATTGCGCGGGGATCGCCTCGCTCGAGACGGCGCTCGAGGTGAGCGCCGCCAGCTTCGATACGGTGATGGCGGTGAATGCGCGCGGGGCGGCGCTGGTGGCGCGTGCCGTGGCACGCGGGATGCTGGAGCGGGAACGCCTGCCCGATCGCGGGCGCGGCAGCATCGTCAATGTCTCGAGCCAGGCCGCGCTGGTCGGGCTGCCGGCACATTTGAGCTACTGCGCCTCGAAGGCCGCGCTCGACGCGATCACGCGCGTGCTGTGCCTGGAACTGGGCCCGCAAGGGATTCGCGTCAACAGCGTCAATCCGACCGTGACGCTCACGCCGATGGCGCAGTTCGCCTGGAGCGATCCGGCCAGGCGCGCGCCGATGCTGGCGGCGATCCCGCTGGGGCGTTTCGCCGAACCGGCCGAGGTGGTGGCGCCGATCCTGTTCCTGCTCAGCGATGCGGCCGCGATGATCAGCGGCGTCTCGCTGCCGGTGGACGGCGGTTATACCGCTTGCTGAGATACGAGCGGCGCGCGCCGCCGGCCCGATTCCGCCTGAGCCGGCCCGCGCGCGCCGTGCGTGATGGGGCTATCGCGCCGCGGTCGCCGCGCGCAGCTCGCCCTTGCCGACGTGCTCGTGCAGGCCACGATCGAGCCGCCCGGCATCGCCGCGCCGCACGATCTTCAGCACGCAGAAGCCCGACAACAGCGCCGCCGCCGTGTACTGCAGCGCGAGCGGCCACCATTGCGGGGCGCTGTTCTGCGCGATCACGGTGGCGACCAGCGGCGTCAGGCCGCCGGCCAGCGCGCCGCAGACCTGGTACGAGATCGAGATCGCCGTGTAGCGGATCCGCGCCGCGAACATGCCGCTGACGAAGCCCGCCACCACCGCGTAGTAACCCGATTCGGCCAGCGTCGCGAGGCCGATGCCGAGCGTGATGCTCAGCGGCGTGCCGGCATGCACCAGCGGCAGCATGACGAAGGGCACCACGGCGGCCCAGGCGGCCGTGGCCAGCAGCACGCGATTGGTGCCGAAGCGCTGCGCCACCCAGGCCGCGCCGAGCTGCACCACGAACTGCAGGCCCGCCACGATGGTCATGCAATGCAGCACCATCGAGCGATCCAGCGACAGGAACTGGGTCGCGTAGCTGATCATGAAGATGTTGCTGAAATAGACGCCGGCGATGCCGTAGACGTTCGCGCCGATCGCGAGCAACAGCAGCGGCCACTGGCGCAGCGCCTCGCGCACCGGGTTGGCCGCCATCTCGCCGCTCGCCTTGACCTCGATGAACTCGGGCGACTCCGACACGCTCGCGCGAATCGCGAAGCCCACCACCAGCAGCACCGCGCTGGCCAGGAAGGGCAGGCGCCAGCCCCAGCTCATCAGGTCTTCCTTCGGCAAGGTGCTGATCGCGCCGAAGGCCACCATCGACAGGATCAGGCCGCTGGCGCTGCCCAGTTGCGCGAACGAGGCGAAGAAGGTGCGCTTGCCTTCCGGCGCGTGCTCGCCGGCCAGCAGCACCGCGCCGCCCCATTCGCCGCCCACCGCGATGCCCTGCAGCACGCGCATCAGCACCAGCAGCACCGGCGCCAGCGCGCCGGCCTGCGCGTAGGTCGGCAGCAGGCCGATCGCCACCGTGGCGATGGCCATCAGCAGCAGGGTGGCCAGCAGCGAGCGCTTGCGGCCGTAGCGATCGCCGAGATAGCCGAACAGCAGGCCACCGAGCGGGCGCGCGAAGAAGCCCACCGCGAACGAGCCGAACGAGGCGAGCAGGCTGACGAGACGGCTTTCGCCGGGGAAGAACAGCGGGCCGAACACGATGGCGGCCGCCGTGGCGTAGCTGTAGAAGTCGTACCACTCGATGGTGGTGCCGACGAACGACGCGAGTGCCGCCCGCCGAGGTTGCCTGACCGGCGTTTGCGTGTGCATCTTGACATCTCCTCCTGGTTCTTCTGGTGCTGGCTGGTGCGGCGCTGGCCGGTTAGTCGCGATACTTGACGCCCGGGAACGCGCAGAGCAGTTCGTAGGCGATGTTCGCGCCGAGCAGCGCGGTGGTGCCGAACGGATCGTAGGGCGGGGCCACTTCCACCAGGTCGGCGCCGACGATGTTCAGGCCGTAGGTACCCCGAACGATCTCGAGCGCCTGCGGCACGGTCAGGCCGGCGATCTCGGGCGTGCCGGTGCCGGGCGCGTAGGCCGGGTCGATGCCGTCGATGTCGAAGCTGATGTAGACCGGCGTGTCGCCGATCTGCTCGCGCACCTCGCGCATCAGCGGTGCCAGCGACTGGTTCCAGCAGGCCTCGGCCTGCACCACGCGAAAGCCCTGCTGGCGGCACCAGTCGAAATCCTCGGCGGCGTAGCCGGTGCCGCGCAGGCCGATCTGCACCACCCGGTCGGTGGCCAGCAGGCCTTCCTCGACGGCGCGGCGGAACGGCGTGCCGTGCGCGATCTTCTCGCCCATCATGGTGTCGTTGACGTCGGCGTGCGCATCGACGTGGATCAATGCGACCTTGCCGTGCTTGCGGTGGATCGCGCGCAGGATCGGCAGCGCGATGGTGTGGTCGCCGCCGAGCGTGATCGGCTTGCAGTCGTGCGCGAGGATCGCGTCGTAGGCCGCCTCGATGCGGGCGATCGAGTCGTGCAGGTTGTAGGGGTTGATCGCCACGTCGCCGACGTCGGCGATGCGCAGCGAATCGAAGGGCGCCGCGCGCGTGGCCATGTTGTAGGGGCGCAGCAGCACCGATTCCGAGCGGATCTGGCGCGGGCCGAAGCGCGCGCCGGTGCGGTTCGACGTGCCCAGGTCGAAGGGCACGCCGACGAAGCAGACGTCGAGGCCGGCCGCGTCCTGCACGTGCGGCAGGCGCATCATGGTGGCGATGCCGCCGCTGCGCGGCATTTCGTTGCCGCCGAGCGGCTGGAAGTAGCGGGAATCGTTCATGGGGAGCTGTCTCGTTGATTCTGTTTCGTGTGGATCGATAGCCGCCGTATCATTCGACGCGGCGCGACGCACAGTTGTACGCGCTTTGCCGGGCTGGAAAAATGCCAAGGTTTCGACGTCAACATCGATCGGAATCGATGTAAACAAGGGAGTCATTCGTGCTGGGGAATCTGTCGACGCTGGATCTGCGCCTGATCCGGGTGTTTCTCGCGGTGGCCGACGCGGGCGGCGTGACCGCCGCGCAGGCGGTGCTCAACGTCGGCCAGTCGACCATCAGCGCCCAGTTGTCGTCGCTCGAGACGCGCCTGGGCTACCGGCTCTGCGAGCGCGGCCGCAGCGGCTTCCGGCTCACGCCCAAGGGCGAGCGCTTCCAGGCCATGAGCCGCAAGCTGCTGGTGGCGCTCGACGAGTTCGGCGGCGCCGCGCGCCACATGGACAAGCAACTGGTGGGCACGCTCAACATCGGCCTGATCGGCCACACGCCGATCAGCCAGAACGCGCGGATCGCCGAGGCGATCGCCGCGTTCCGCACCCGCGACGAGGCCGTGAAGTTCTCGATCTCGGTGCGCCCGCCGGGCGACCTGGAGGAAAAGCTGCTCGGCGACGAGATCCAGATCGCGGTCGGCTATTTCTGGCATCGCGTGCCGGTGCTCGACTACACGCCGCTGTTCGTCGAGCGGCAGGTGGCCTATTGCGGGCGCGGACACGCGCTGTTCGCGCAGGCCGGCGCCCTGGCCGCCGCCGACGTGGCCGGCCACGAATGGGCCTGGCGGACCTACCCGCTGCCCGAGGCGCAGCTCTCGACCTCGCCCGACCGCGTGACCGGCACCGCCGACAACATGGAGGCGGTGGCGCTGCTGATCCTCTCGGGGCACCACCTCGGCTACCTGCCCGAGCATTTCGCGGCGCCCTATGTCGCCCAGGGGCTGCTGGCGCCGCTCAATCCCGAGTTGCTCAACTACGACGTGACCTTCCACATGGTGGTGGCGCGCCGGGCGAAAAAGGACCCGATCGTGGCCGCCTTCCTCGAGGACCTGGCCAGCGCCCACCTGCGCGTGCCGGTTGCGCGCTGAATCTTCGCGGGCCGCGCTCCCAAGGGCGGCTCGTCTCCTTTCGCCGCCGCCGCGTCCCGCTCGGCCCGCTCAGCCGATCGGCAGGCCCTCGTCGGCCTTGACCTCGCGCAGCGACAGCACCGATTCCACCGAAGTGACGCCCGGCAGCACACGCAGCGCGTCGCGCACGAAGCTGCCGTAGTCGTCGAGGTCGCGCCCGATCACCTGCAGCAGGTAGTCGGCCGAGCCCGACACGTTGTGGCAGGAGAGGATGCGCGGCATCGCCATCACCTCGCGCTCGAAGCGGTCGGCGAGGCTGCGGTCGTGCACGGCGATGCGCAGCAGCACGAAGGCCACCACGCCGTAGCCGAGCCGCTTGCGCGATAGCTGGCCGCGATAGCGCTCCACGTAGCCTTCGGTTTCGAGCCGCTTCAGGCGGCGCGCGCAGGGCGTCTCGCTGAGGCCGACCGAATCGGCGAGGCGGGCGATCGGGATGCGGCCGTCGCGCTGCACCGCGGCGAGGATGGCGCGATCGGTTTTGTCGAGCTCGTTCATGGTGGGAGGGGATTCCTTCGTTAGATCTCGGGAATATAGAGGAATCACGCTCGGATGTGGGTGGAGCCGTCCGTAAATGGCTCAAAAACACTCCGGCGACACGGGCAAGATGGAAGCCGTTTCCAGCGTGGCCCGGCGCCGCGCGAGACCTGTCCAACCGTTTCCTGGCCGTCTTCCCGCACCATGATTTCGCTCCACCTGCTTGCCCTCTACGTTGCGGCGCTGGCCGCCATCTATGCCTTGCCCGGCCCCGACATGGCGCTGCTGCTGCAGACCGGCATCAACCGCGGGATGCGCCCCGGTTTCGCGGCGGCCGCCGGGCTCGGCATCGCGCGCGCCGTGCATGTGACGCTGTCGGCCTGCGGGGTGGCGGCCCTGCTGCGCACCGCGCCCTGGCTCTACGACCTGGTGCGTTACGGCGGCGCGGCCTACCTGGCCTATGTGGCCTGGCAGATCTTCCGCTCGCCGCCGTTCGCCATGAGCGCGGCGGCGGCAGCCGGCACGGCGCGCAGCGGCGCGTTGCGGCAGGCTTTCGTGAAAGGCTTGCTGACCAACCTGCTGAACCCCAAGGCGCTGCTGTTCTGCTCGGTGCTGCTGCCGCAGTTCGTGCGGCCCGAGGCGGGTTCGGTCGGCTTGCAGGTCAGCCTGCTCGGCGCGCTGCTGGTGGCTACCGGCATCGTCTTCGATTCGGCCTATGTGAGCGGCGCCTCGCGGATCGCGGCCTGGATGCGCGCGCATCCGCTGGCGCAGACGGTGCAGCGCTATACCTTCGCGCTCGCGCTGTTCGCGTTCGCGGCGCGGCTGTCGATGGATTGAGGACGGCCGGGCGCCGGCTTGTGCTGCGCCAGGCTCGCCGCCTCGAACTCGCGTTCTGATTGCCCGGGTCGACCAGCGGCTTGCCGCCCCGCCAGCCGCCCCGGCTATGCGCGCTCTCCCGCCTGTCGCTCCAGCACCCGGATCCGCGACAGCAACTCGTCCCGATCCACGTAGCAGCCCTGGAAATGCCGCGCGCCGCTGGCCGGATCGAAGGCATCGCGCGCGTGCAGCACGCGCCGGTTGTCGAAGCACCAGGCGCGGCCGGCCTCCAGGCGCATCCGGAAGCGGAAGCGCGGCTCGCGCGTCATCGCCAGGAAGCGCCGATAGGCGCGGTAATAATCCTCCATCCGCTCGGCCTCGACATCGAAGGCGCCGCGCAGGAAGTTCGCGCAGCGGACCTCGGCGATCTCGCCGAGCGCATCGAGCGCGATCACCGGCGCGATGCATCGATAGTCGCTGCGCCGATCCTTGTTGCGAAACTCGACCGGCACCTCGCAGAGCAGCCGGTATAGATCCGGCGCTTCCTCGCGCATCGCCTCGGCGATCGCGAAGCCGTCGACGAAGCTGCTGTCGCCGCCGCGCGCGTCGTTGACCAGCGCATGCAGGAACTGCAGCCCCGGCTGCAACTCGCGCGTCGGCAAATCGGTGTGCAGCGGCAGGTTGAACGCGGTATAGGCATTGCTATCGGCATCGAGCTTGGAGCGCACGTCGAACAGCGTGCCGAAGTTGGTTTCGCGCACGAAGGCGAAGCGCGCGACCAGGCGCGCCAGCGTGCCCGGCTCGGTTGGCATGCCGCGCAACTGCGTGAGCCCGACATCGCGCGCCGCGCCCAGCCAGGCCAGCAGCGTCGCGTCGTCCTCCATCACCGCGTCGTGCTCGAACACCGGCAGCGCCAGCCCGGCGCGCCAGCGTTGCGGCCGGGCGCGCGCCCGGCGGCGCTCGGCGCGCGAGGCGGCGTCGTAGGCATGCGCGCGCAGCCAGCCCGGATCGAAGCGGCTCGCGTGGCCATCGGCCCAGCGCACCGCGAGCGCACCGCCTTCGTCCACCCAGGCTTGCGTTGGGCGCAGGTCCTCGGGCGCGTCGACGATCTCGAATACCTGCTCGCGCGTCACGGCATACACGCAGTCGGGGCAGGGGCAGTTGTCGCGCAGCCAGGGATGGTGGAACGGGCTGAGGCGCCCGTCGCCCCAGGTCACGGCCAGGTGGCCGGCTTCCATTCGAACGGCTTGCAGCGGGCTGACCAGGGGATAGATGCGGTAATCGGCGATCGTGTTCATGGTGAAAGGCTTCCGGAAGCGGGCGGGGATCGGCAGAGCCGTGAGGCGCGGCGAACGCGAGCTCACGCGTTGCCGATCTTCAGGCCGCCGCCGGCTGTGCTACAAACGATGTTTTCGTCGCCAGGTATTACCTGCAATCATGAATAAGCTCGGCAAGTCGCTGCCCCCGCTGGCCAGCCTGCTGCCCTTCGAGGCGGCCGCCCGCCTGGGCAGTTTCTCGCGCGCGGCCGCCGAGCTGCATTTGACCCAGGCCGCGGTCAGCCGGCAGATCCTCGCGCTCGAGCAGGACCTCGGCGTGCGGCTGTTCGAGCGCCGCAACCGCGGGGTCTTCCTGAGCGCCGCCGGGCAGGAATTTCATATGACCCTGGGTAATGCATTGCGCAGCATCGCGGCCGATGCCGACCGCCTGCGCGGGGTGGCCGCCGACAACGAGGTGGTGCTGCTCTGCCAGCTCAGCGAGGCGTTCCACTGGCTGATGCCGCGTCTGTCGAGTTTTCACCAGCGCTGCCCCGAGGTCGCCCTGAAGCTGGCCACCACCACCCGCCCGCTGGTCGAATTCGAAGGCCATTTCGATCTCGCCCTGCAGAGCAGCAATCGCGACAGCGGCCTGCATCCGCTGCTGTTCACCGCCTCGGACGAGGTGTTCCCGGTCTGCAGCCCCGCCTACCTGAAACGTCACGGCGGCCGTGTCGAGCCGGGCCGGCTCGGCGGCCACGTGCTGCTGCACCATCACGCGAGGCCGCCTTACCAGCTCGAATGGGATACCTGGCTGGCCGCCGCCGGCCATGCGCTGCCGGCCGACGCGCGCGGCCTGGTGTTCGACAGTTACGCGCTGATGCTGCAGGCCGCCGTCGAGGGACATGGCCTGGCCATCGGCTGGCGGCGCACCTCGGGACGCATGATCGAAAACGGCACGCTGGTCGCGCCGTGCAACGAATCGATCCGGCTGCCCGACGCCATCGCGGTGCATCGGCGCCACGGCCTGATCGAGCGCCCCGAGCTCGCGCGCTTCGTCGAATGGCTGCGCGAGGAACTGGCCGGACCCGATTGATCGGGCGGCAACGGTTTGTTGCATTTGTTGCTTTCCACAAGGCTCCGGCGCCCGGAAACGCGCGCGCGAGTTTGCCGCCACTGCTTTACACTCGTCTGGCCGTTCATATCCAGATCGATCGATTGCGGCGTCGCTGAGAGGACGCCGTCAACCTGCCGGAACCGAGTCGGGCAGGGCAGGTCGGATTTTCCGTAGTCCGTGCAACACGGTATCTAGGAGGGTCACAACATGGCAAGGCATCTTCACGCCGGCAGCGAACCTAAGGTCATCACGGAATCGAAGTGCATCGGCGCATGCGATCCCGCCGAGCGGATCCACGTGACGGTGATGCTGCGACGCGAGGGAGAACAGGCGCTCGACGCGCTGGTCGACAAGCTCGCCAGCGGCGACCCGGCCGCCAAGCCGGTATCGCGCGAGGATTTCGCCAAGCGTTTCGGCGCCAGGGCGGACGACATCCAGCACACCGAGGCGTTCGCCAAGCGCCACCAGCTGACGGTGGAGCGCGTCGATCCGGTGCAGAGCGTGGTGGAGCTGGCCGGCACCATCGCCCAGTTCGAGAATGCGTTCAGCGTCAAGCTCGAGAAGTACGAACATCATGCGATCGGCCCGTTCCGCGCGCGTACCGGCGCGATCGCGCTGCCCGACGAGTTGCACGACGCGGTCACCGCCGTGCTCGGCCTCGACACGCGCCCGCAGGCGCATCCCCACTTCCGCTTCCGTCCCCCGTTCCAGCCCGCGCGCAGCGGCGCCGGCACCTCGTATACGCCGCTGCAACTGGCCTCGATCTACAACTTCCCGGAAGGCGACGGCGCGGGCCAGTGCATTGCGCTGGTCGAGCTCGGCGGCGGTTATCGCGCGGCCGACATCCGGCAATATTTCGAGCAGCTCGGCGTCAAGGCGCCGAAGCTGGTCGACGTCAGCGTCAACGGCGGGCGCAACGCGCCGACCGACGATCCGAACGGCCCCGACGGCGAAGTCGCGCTCGACATCGAGGTGGCCGGCGCGATTGCGCCGGGCGCGACCATCGCGGTCTATTTCGCGGGCAACAGCGACGCGGGCTTCATCCAGTCGGTCAACCAGGCGATCCACGACAGCACCAACCGCCCCTCGGTGGTGTCGATCAGCTGGGGCGGCCCGGAAGCCTCGTGGACGCAACAATCGATCACCGCGTTCAACAACGTGCTGAAGACGGCCGCCTCGCTCGGCGTGACGGTCTGCGCGGCCTCGGGCGACAGCGGCTCGAGCGACGGGCTGCAGGACGGTTCGAACCATGTCGACTTCCCGGCCTCGAGCCCCTACGTGCTGGCCTGCGGCGGCACCACGCTGGACGCGCAGGCCGGGCAGGGGATCCGTCGCGAGGTGGTATGGAACGACGAGGCGGCCAGCGGCGGCGCGGGCGGCGGCGGCGTCAGCGCGGTGTTCCCGGCGCCCTCGTACCAGAAGGGGCTGTCGGCCAAGGCGACCGGCGGCGGCAGCACGCCGCTGAGCCAGCGCGGCGTGCCCGATGTGGCGGGCGATGCCTCGCCGACCACCGGCTACATCATCTCGATCGCGGGCACCTCCGCCGTGCTGGGCGGCACCAGCGCGGTGGCGCCGCTGTGGGCGGCGCTGATCGCGCGCATCAACGCGAACGGCAAGAGCCCGGTGGGCTGGGCCAATCCCAAGCTCTACGCGCAGCCGGGCGCGTTCCACGACATCACGCAGGGCAACAACGGCGCGTTCGCGGCGTCCGAGGGCTGGGACGCCTGCACGGGGCTCGGCAGCCCCGACGGCGCGAAGGTGGCGGCCGCGCTGCAAGGCGGCTCGGGCGGCTCGCGGTAGGGCCGCGCAACAGGCAGATAGGGCAGATAGGCAGGAGCGAGCCGCGGGCGAGCCGGCGCATGGGTGCCGGCCTGCTCGCGGCGAGTGGCGTCGCTGCGCAGGCGGCAGGAAGAGGGCAACACGAGGGCAGGACCGTCGAGATCGGCGGCATGGCAAGGATCACCAGCACAGGACCAGCACCACAAGATCAAGCGCGGTTCATTCAAGCACGTTCGATAAAACCAGAAGGAGCGGCACGATGAGCAACCAATCGGGATCTTCGTCAAGCGGCGGCACCTACCCGCTGCATCATGGCGCGCACAATTCGCACGGCGTGCCGCCGACCGTCAATCCGGTCGCGCTCGCGCACGGCCGCGACCAACCCTTCTTCGATCCGGTCGCCTACGGCAACGGTCCCGACGATTCGGTCACCGACACCACCGAGGGCGAGGCCGTCACGCATCACACCATGACGCTCGACGGCAAGCGGATCGCCTACACGGCCAGCGCCGGGCATCTGGTGACGGTCGACCCGAGCAGCTCGCAGCCCAACGCGAAGCTGTTCTACGTGGCCTTCACGCAGGACGGGCAGAAGGAGGAGGCGCGCCCCGTCACCTTCTTCTACAACGGCGGACCGGGTTCGTCGTCGGTGTTCGTGCTGCTCGGCTCGTTCGCGCCGCGCCGCATCCGCACCTCGATGCCGAGCTTCACGCCGCCGGCGCCGTACCAGATGGAGGACAACCCGGACAGCCTGCTCGACAAGAGCGACCTGGTGTTCGTGAACCCGGTCGGCACCGGCTATTCGGCGGCCGTGGCGCCGTTCAAGAATCGCAACTTCTGGGGCGTCGACGAGGATGCCGATTCGCTCAAGCAGTTCATCAAGCGCTACCTGACGAAGAACAATCGCTGGAATTCGCCGAAGTACCTGTACGGCGAGTCCTACGGCACCGCGCGCAGCTGCGTGCTGGCCTACAAGCTGCACGAGGACGGCGTCGACCTGAACGGCATCACGCTGCAATCCTCGATCCTCGACTATCGCCAGGCCGGCAACCCGGTGGGCGCGCTGCCGACCGCCGCCGCCGATGCCTGGTACCACAAGCGGCTCGGCGTGACGCCCACGCCCACCGATCTCGGCGCCTTCGTCGAGGAGGTCGCGCAGTTCGCGCGCACCGACTACCTGGAGGCGCTGCGCAAGTTCCCGCAGACCGAGGCGGCGGTGGTGCAGAAGCTGTCCGAATACACCGGCATCGACACCGCCACGCTGCTGTCCTGGAGCCTCGACGTGGCCGGCTACGACGCGCGCGGCAACTCGGTGTTCCTGACCACGCTGTTGCGCGCGCAAGGGCTTTCGCTGGGTTCCTACGACGGGCGCGTGACGGCGATCTCCTCGGGCATCGCCGGCAATATCGATCCGAACTCCGGCGGCAACGACCCGACCATGACGGCTGTGACCGGCGTCTACACGGCGATGTGGAATTCGTATCTGAACGAGCAGTTGAAGTACACCTCGAACTCCGCGTTCACCGACCTCAACGACCAGGCCTTCGCGAACTGGGACTTCAAGCACACCGATCCGACCGGCGCGCAGGTGGGCCTGGACGACAAGGGCAACGTGGTGCTCTACACGGCCGGCGACCTGGCCGCGGTGATGGCGCTCAACGTCGATCTGAAGGTGCTGTCGGCGAACGGGCTCTACGACTTCGTCACGCCCTTCTACCAGACCGTGCTCGACCTGCAGCAGATGCCGCTCGAGGATGCCGGCGTGCGCAAGAACCTGTCGGCGCGTTTTTATCCTTCCGGGCACATGGTCTACCTGGACGGCGGCTCGCGCACCGCGCTCAAGCGCGACGTCGCGGCGATGTACGAGCACACCGTGGCGGATATCGGCGCGGTGATGCGGATTCGCGCGCTGCAGGCGAAGAAACGCGGCGGCTGAGCATCGCGTCCGCGTGAATGACGGGAAGTGGATGAAGGCCGGGCCTCGCATCGCGCGAGGCCCGGTTTTTTTGTTGGCGATCGCGGCCGATGGCGCGCGCGAGGCTCGCGCCGCCGGCCGCGCTCAGATCGATTCGCCGAGCGGCGGCTCGCTCGAATGCGCGCGGAATGAAGGATCGCGGCGCCATTGCGTGGCCTGCTCGAAGGCGTAGCCGTAGGCGAGCAGCCTTGCCTCGCTCCAGGCCGGCCCGACGAAGGACAGCCCCACCGGCAGGCCGCGCACGAAGCCGGCCGGCACCGTCAGGTGCGGATAACCGGCTACCGCGGCGGGCTGCGAGAAGCCGTCGCCGGCGCTGTCGCCGTTGACGAAGTCGGTCAGCCAGGCGGTGCCGCCGGTGGGCGCGATGATCGCGTCGAGGCGGTGCTGGCGGAACGCGTGGTCGAGGCCATCCTCGCGCGCCTGTTTCGCGCAGCTCGCCAACGCCTTGCGATAGACCTCGCTGTCGAGCCCGCCCAGCGCCTGCGCCTGGACGAACAGCTCCTGGCCGAACCAGGGCATCTCTCGCGCGCGATTTGCCTCGTTCCAGGCGATCAGCCCGGCGAGGTCCTTGATCGGCGCCGCCGGCGCGAACTGCGCCAGCCACAGCGGCAGCGCGTGCTTGAACTCGTGCAGCAGCACGCTCATTTCCTCGTCGCCGACATGCAGCTTGGGCAGCTCGATCGGATCGACGAGGGTGGCGCCCAGCTCGATCAGTTGCGCGATCGCGCGTTCGATCTCGCCGTCGATCTCGTCGTGCGAGGTGAAGTACTCGCGCGCCACGCCGATCCGCGCGCCGCGCAGCGCCCGGCTATCGAGCGCGGCGAGGTAGTCGTCGGGCGGCGGCGCGTCGTGGGTGGCCGCATCGCGCGGGTCGGTGCCGGCGATCGCCGCCAGCAGCCGGGCCGCGTCGGCCACCGTGCGCGTCATCGGGCCGGGCGTGTCCTGCGTGAAGGAGATCGGCACGATGCCGTCGCGGCTCACGCGGCCGACCGTCGGCTTCAGGCCGACGATGCCGTTGATCGAGGCCGGCGAGGTGATCGAACCGTCGGTCTCGGTGCCGATCGCCATCGCGGCGAGGCCGGCCGCCACCGCCGCGGCCGAGCCGGAGCTCGAGCCGCTGGTATTGCGGTCCAGCGCGTGCGGGTTGCGCGTGAGGCCGCCGCGTCCGCTCCAGCCGCTGGTCGAGCGTGTCGAGCGGATGTTGGCCCATTCGCTGAGATTGGTCTTGCCGAGGATCACGGCGCCGGCCTCGCGCAGGCGCGCGACCAGGAAGGCGTCGCGCGTGGCGTGCACGCCGTCGAGCGCGAGCGAGCCCGCCGTGGTGCTCATCCGGTCGCCGGTCGCGAGGTTGTCCTTGATGACCAGCGCCGTGCCGTGCAGCGGGCCGCGCAAGCGGCCGGCGCGGCGCTCGGCGTCGAGCGCGGCCGCGATCGCTCGCGCGTCCGGGTTCAGTTCGATCAGGCTGTTGAGCCGTGGGCCGCGCCGGTCGATCGCGTCGATCCGGTGCAGGTAGTGCGCCAGCGCCGCGCTCGCGTCGAGCCGTGCCGGCGCATCGGCGTTGGCGCCGACGGGCAGGGCCGCGGCGGCCGCGCCCGGTTTCGCGGCGAGGCCGGCGCCGAGGGAAGCCAGGGAAGCGAGGAAGCGGCGTCGTTGCATGATGGGGATCGGTCAACGCGGAAAGCGCAAGCCTACCCGAAGCGCGGCGACGATCAAAAATCCTCGCTTCATGAACAGGAACGCCCGGCCGATCGGCCGGGCGGCTGGAAGGCGCGGGCCCGGCGGATGACCGGGCCGCGCACGCGAGGCGGGGAGTGCCGCGCCGCCGGCTTAGAAGCGATGCAGCATGCCGACGCGCACCACCGTCTGGTTCACGCCCGAGGAGGCGCCGGCCGAGGCGTCGATGATCTGCGCATCGTCGAAGCTGGTGCCGGTATGCGCGCTCACCGCGTGCTGGTAGGCGCCCTGCACGTAGAGCGAGGTGCGCTTGCTGAGGTCGTAGTCGAGCATCAGCGCGAGCTGGTGGTACTTCGGCGTGAAGTCGCCGTCCTGCGCGTGCAGGTGGGCGATCGTGAAGGTGTACGACGCGCCGAGCCAGAACGCCGAATTGAAGTAGTACTGCGAATTGACTTCGATGTTGTCGAACTTCCAGGCGTTCCAGGCCGCGCCGTTCGGCAGCGCGCTGTTGCTGAGCCAGACGTTGCTGGTCGGGTTGTAGACGTCGACGTGCGAATACGAGGCCGCCACCAGCACCTTGGTGAAGCGATAGGACACGGCCGCGCCGATGTTCTGCTCCGAGGAGCCGTTGAACAGGTCGCCCGAGCTGACCGCGCCGGTGCTCGTCGAGCCCTGGTTGTTCATGCGCAGGTAGGAGGCCGCCGCCGTCAGGCCGCCGTTCTGGTAGTTGAGCGTCGCGCCCCACAGCCGGTTGTTCGAGAAGCCGGTGGTGTTGCTGAAGCCGTACATGGCCTCGAAGGTCAGCCCGTTCCAGGTCGGGCTCACGTACTTGACCGAGTTGTTGACGCGGAAATCCCAGTCTTCGTTGTTGTTGTCGAAGGGTACCGTGGCCACGTCGCCGGCCCAGTTGCCGGCGGCCGTCAGCGAGGTATAGCCGAGCGGGTCGATGGTGATGTCGTACTGGCGGCCCAGCGTGACCGTGCCGTAGTGGTCCGAGGCCAGCCCCACGTAAGCCTGGCGACCGAATTCGCTGCTGTCCTGGCCGAGCTTGCCGGTGTTCACGTTGAAGCCGTTCTCGAGCAGGAACACCGCGTGGTTGCCGCCGCCCAGGTCCTCGTTGCCCTTCAGGCCCCAGCGGCTGCCACCGGTGTCGCCGCTGGCGAGCTGGTAGGCCGAGTGGCCGCCGGCGTTGCTGGTGAAGTTGAGGCCTTCGTCGATCAGGCCATACAGCGTCACGCTCGATTGGGCGTGGGCCGTCACGGCGAACAGCGTGGTGACGGCGGCCGCGATGCCGAGGGCGGTGTGCCGGAGCGTAGTGGTTGTCATGAGCTTCCCCTTCCTGATTGGTGGTCGTATCCGGGCTGTCTTGCGACGGATGACGGAGTGTAGGTAGAGGGAAAAACGGGTCGGGCGGGAACCCTGAAACTCAGACTTGCGTTGCCCGCAAGAGCGCGCCGGAGGCCTGACGGTGAAGGGATTTCATGAAATCGATGCGAGCGCGGCCGGGATGTTTCGTTGTATTTACGTTTTCGAACCCTTGACGGCCAATTGTTTCCTGTTCGTTGACGCCTGGCGATGCGATGTGATGCGCAAATGATGCCGCGCGCCGGCGCTGCGACGGGCACCGGCCGGGCGGGCCCGGCGGATCAGCGGATCAACTGGCGCAGGCCGAGCGCGACGATCACGCCGCCGCAGATGCGATCGGCCCAGGCCTTGCCGCGCCGGTAGGCGCTGGCCACTTCCGGGTGCGAGAGCACCACGGCGACGAAGCCGTACCACGAGGAGGCGACCACCAGCACCATCGACAGCATCGCGCCGAAGGTCGGCCAGGTGACGTGGGCGGGCGTGGCCGAGGCGAACACGGCGGCGAAGAAGGCGATCGACTTGGGATTCGCGATATTGGTGGCGACGCCCTGCACGAAGGCGCGGCGATGATCGACCGGGCCGGCCGCCTCGGCGGCGGCGGGGGCCGGCGAGGGCGCTGCCTTCGCGTTCAGCACCAGCCGCGAGCCGAACCAGATCAGGTAGCCGGCGCCGAGCAGCTTGACGGCGATCGCGATCCAGGGGAAGGCGGTGAACACGATGCCGACGCCGAGGATCGCGCAGCTCGCCCAGAACAGGTTGACCGAGACGATGCCGCCCACCATCGCGAGCGCGGCCGCGCGCGTCGAGGAGGCCGCCTTGTGGGCGACCGCGACGAAGTTCGGGCCGGGGATCACCACCCCGACCACGTAGACGGACAGCACCGTCAGCACCGCATGCCAGTCGATCAGCATCTTTCCAGGCTCCCAGCCATCGAGTCGAAGGAACGGCGCGGCGCTCAGGCGGCGGCGCCGGGCCAGTCGTGCAGCGTGTACGGCAGCGCGCGCTTGTGGCGCGTCGCATCGTAGAAGCGCAGCACGGTCTCGTAGACGTGGTCGTCCACCGGCTTGCCTTCCAGGAAATCGTCGATCTGGTCGTAGGTCACGCCGTAGGCGGTCTCGTCCGGCAGCAGCGGGCGCAGCGCCTCGAGGTCGGCGGTCGGCACCTTCATCACCAGCGCGTCGGCGCCGCCCAGGTGGCGGGCCACTGCGCGCACGCGGCGCTTGGTCAGGCCGGCCAGCGGCAGGATGTCCGCGCCGCCGTCGCCGAACTTGGTGAAGAAGCCCATCACCGATTCGGCCGCGTGATCGGTGCCGATCACGATGCCGCGCCGCGCGCCGGCCACCGCGTACTGCGCGATCATGCGCTCGCGCGCCTTGATGTTGCCGTGCACGAAGTCCTGTTGCGCCTCGTCGCGGAACACCAGGCCGCTGGCGGCGGTGGCGGCCAGCATGCCGTCGGCGGCCGGCCGGACGTCGACCGTCAGGTTCTCGTCGGCGGCCACGAAGGCCAGCGCGCGCTGCGCGTCTTCCTCGTCGCGCTGCACGCCGTAGGGCAGGCGCATCGCGATGAAGCGCGCGTCGTAGCCGCTCGCGCGCAGGCGCTCGACGGCCAGTTGGGCGAGACGGCCGGCCGTCGACGAATCGACGCCGCCGCTGATCCCGAGCACGTAGGTGGACAGGCCGGTCGAGCGCAGGTAGTCGGCCAGGAAGCCGATGCGGCGCTCGGCCTCCTCGGCGGCGTCGAAGCTCGGCGCCACCAGCAGTTCGGCGGCAATCGCGCGCTGCCGCGCGGCGTAATCGGGACGGGTCATCACGGTGTAGCTCTCCGGAACGGGGATCGGTCAGACGCGCATCATAAGCGCAATTGCGCGAGGTCGGCGCGATCCCGGGGCTGGCGTCGGGGGCAAGCGGGCCCCGGCGAGGCCCCGTTCAGCGCGACCAGCGCGCCAGCGCCACGCCCGCCAGCGCCACCGCGAAGCCGGCCAGTTGCAGCGCGCCGAGCGTCTCGCCGAACAGCCAGTAGCCCTGCAGGGCGGCCAGCGGCGGCGCCAGGAACATCAGCGAGGTGGCGCGCGCGGCGCCGCCGTGGCGCAGCAGCCAGACGAACAGCACGATCGCGCCGCCCGAGAGCATCGCGATGCCCCAGGCCAGGCCGAGCCAGAGCGTCGGCGCGGGCTGCCAGTGCGTTTCGCCGAGCGTCAGCGCGAAGGCGGCCGCCACCAGCGCCGCGCCGGCGTTCTGGATCGCCACCGCGGTGCGCAGGTCGGTCTGCGCCACGGCGCTCTTCTGGTACAGCGAGCCAGCGGTGATCGAGGCGATCGACAGCACGGCCACCAGCACCGTGAAGGCCGAGGCGCCGGCGGCGCCATGTGCGGTGGCCGGCGCGGCCAGCTTCGGCGCCAGCACCAGCGCGACGCCCGCCACGCCGAGCGCCATCCCGGCCCAGCCGCGCGCGGGCAGGCGCTCGCCGAACAGCGGCACGGCCAGCACCGCGGTGGCGAGCGGCTGCAGCGCGCCCAGCAGGGCCATCACGCCGGCCGGCAGCCCTTGCGCCACGGCCCAGTAGCTGGCGCCGAGGTAGACACCCTGCAGCAGCGCGCCGGCCAGCAACTGGCGGCCCCATTCGCGCCGCGCCGGCCAGCGCGCCCGGCTGGCCAGCGCGATCAAGGCGAACAGCAGCGCGGTGCCGCCGAAGCGGGCCAGCAGGTAGAGATTCGGGTCGGCGTAAGGGGGGATTGCGCGGGCGACGATGAAACCGGTGGACCAGAGCGCGACGAACGCGGCGGCGGCGAGCAAGGCGGACATGCGGGGAAGGCCGGGTGGGGCGCAGCGGAGGAAAGCGCGCAGTATCGGCGCGATGGCGCCGGGCGTCTTGTCAAAAACTGCAGCGAGGCAGAGGGATGCGAGGCGGGAATGAAGCAGGAATGAAGCAGGAATAAAGCGGGGCCAAACCAGGGAGGGATCGAGGCGGCGCCGCGGCGAACGCGAAGCGCTCGCGGGCGCGGCGGTGGTTTGCGCCTTACCCGCGCCATGGCGGCGCGGTTCGCCCCCCGGCTCGCTCAGCCGAGCGCGAAGACCTGGTCGCCCTCGGCCGGCGCCAGGCCCAGGCGGCCGGCCAGTTGCGCGTGCAGGCGTCGCGCTTCCTCCAGCGTCAGGTCGATCCAGTAGGGATCGCCGGCGCCGTCGTTGAGGCGTTCTACGGGGAAGCGGATTTCGAGGGCGGCGGGCGATTCGGACATCGGGAACCCCATGGACAAGCCTGATCAACAAGCCCGGAGTGTAGCAACGCCATCGCGCCCGATTCACGCGGCGTCGGCAATACACCGTTTCAGATGGCGCAGGGGCCGGGGGACGGCTTGCGGAATGCTCACAGTCCTGTCAAGTTCACGTACTACAATAGGCCGCCCCTGGTTTTCGGTGCGTTCCCGGACCGCTTCATGCTTGCAGAACAACGTCATCAATACATCCTGTCGGAACTTTCCCGTTCGGGCGCCCTGTCGGTCGCCGAACTGGTGCGCACGCTCGGCGTCTCGCGCGAGACCATCCGTCGCGACCTGAACGCGCTCGCCACGCGCGGCCTGGTGGTCACCACGCACGGCGGCGCGCTGGCGGCGGACCGCCGCGAGCCCAGCCTGTCGGAGCGCGAGGCCGCCAATGCCAACGCCAAGCAGGCGATCGGCCGCCGCGCCGCCGACTTCGTGCCCGACGGCGCCTCGCTGCTGCTCGACTCGGGCAGCACCACGCACGCGGTGGCGCTGGCGCTGACCGACCGGCATCGCCTGACGGTCTATACCAACGACTGGCGCATCGCCTTCGCGCTGGCGCGCCGCAACGAGAACCGCGTGACCCTGCTGGGCGGCGAGCTGTCCGACGACGAGGACGCCACCTTCGGCCTCGACACGATCCAGCAACTGGCCCAGTACCACGTCGATTTCGCCTTCGTCGGCGCCGGCGGCGTGACGCCCGACGGCGACCTGACCGACTATTCGCGGATCGCCGCCGAGGTGCGCAGCCGGATGCTCGCCTCGGCCGCCACGGCGGTGGTGGTGGCCGACCATTCGAAGTTCGGCCGCGTCACGCCGGTGCGCATCAACGGCATCGAGAACACGCGCTACCTCGTCACCGATCGCGCGCCCGAGAAGACGCTGCGCCGCGCCTTCGCCGCGCGCGGTATCGAGTTGATCGTGTGTGATGCGTGAGTAAAGGGCCTCGTCTGGAAAGCAAAAGCCCCGCTTTGAGCGGGGCTTTTGGTCATGCGGTCCGAATCCGCTTACCAGACTTGGCTTGACCCTTGCGGGCGGGATGCCCCTTGCATCGGCTTACAGGACGTCATTGGCCTGAAATGATAAAGGCTGCGCGCCCGAGTATCGATGCAATATAGCCGCAGGCCCAACGCGATTACCCACCACCCACCGCCCAATCGAGCGCTTCCTCCCGCGACCCCGTCTTCACGCGATCGACACGAAAACGTCATCGCATCGTCATTGCGCTGGCAAGCTGCCCCGTGACACTGGCCTCTCCACCGAGCCGAGGAGCGAGCCGATGTCCGTCACCGTGCGCAGTTACCTGTCCCCGACCCTGGTCCTGCTGGCCTTCGACTGGCCGCAAGCCGCGAGCCGCGACGATTTCCTGGGTTTCGCGATCCGTCGCACGCCGGGCTTTCGCAGCACCGACGGCCAGACGCGCGCGGCCAGCAGCTGGCTGCCCAACCGGCTGACCTTCGACGGACCGGTGGCCGACACGCAGCGCGACGCGCCCACCGACCAGGCGCCGATCCAGAAATTCATGTGGTGGGACGCGCGCATCGATCCGCCCGATCGCGGCCAGTCGTTCCGTTACGACGTCTACCCCGTGGTCGGCCATCCCGACCAGTTGCAGGTGCTCGACGCCGAGGCCGGCCATTGCGCGATCACGCTGCCCGAGCACGTGGTGGACGGCATCGGCACCTGGTTCAACCGTGCCGTGGTCAGCTCGCAGGCCTTCTCTCGGCAGGTGGCGGCGCTCGGCCTGGGCCAGCACGACAAGCCCAGCGACGCCCAGGCGCTGGCGCTGCGCACCTGGCTGGCGAACGACCTGCAGCAGGTGTTCGAGCTGATGCTCGAGCCGGCCACGCGCGCGGCTTCGGCCGTCTATCACCTGACCGACACGCTGTGGGCGATCCCGGCCTTCGAGGCCTTCGGCAAGCAGCATGGCAAGCAGGCGCTGGCGATCGTCTACGACGCGCACCTCACCCAGCGCTCGGGCGGCAAGCCGCCGCTGCCCTCGCCGAACCAGCCGGCGGTCGACCTGCTGAAGGACCTCGCGAGCCTCGCGCCGAGAGACCGCACGCGCATCATGCACGACAAGTTCATCGTGACCGATGCCGCGAACGGCGATCCGCAGCCGGCTCGCCTGCTGACCGGCTCGGCCAACTTCACCACCGAGGGCATCACCGAGCAGGCCAACGTGCTGCACAGCTTCGACTCGGCGATCCTGGCCGGGCTCTACAACGATCGCGCGCGCTCGCTGGCCGCCAATCCCTCGATCGCCGACACGGCGAAGCTGAGCCACGGCTGGTCCGAGCCGGCCCGGGTCGGCAGCGCGAGCGTGCGCGTGGCCTTCTCGCCCGAGCCCGGCAAGCAGCGCACCGAGATCGACACGATCGTGGCGGCGATCCAGGCCGCCCGGCATTCGGTGGTGTTCTGCCTGTTCATGCCGACCGACGCGCCGCTGCGTGACGCCTGCTTCGCGGCCGGCGACGCGGGGCGGATGATGTTCGGCCTGGTCAACAGCATCAGCGTGAAGGGCGCGCAGGCCGCCGAGGCGAACCAGCAGGACGGCAAGACGCTGAACAGCTCGCAGCTCGCGAACCTCTCGCTCTACCATCGCAGCCGCGAGCAGCGCGACGTGATCGACGCCGAGTATTTCTCGCCGGCCACCGTGCCCAAGGGCTTCGAGCCCGAGATGCGCGTATTCCCGGGCGAGGCCGCGCCGCCGTATCCGCCGGTGGTGATCCACCACAAGTTCATCGTGATCGATGCCGAGGGAGAGAATCCGATCGTCTACACGGGCTCGGCCAACATGAGCTCGAACTCGGAGCACTACAACGACGAGAACCTGCTCGAGATCCGCGATCGCCGCATCGCCGGCACCTATCTGGCTGAATTCCTGCGGCTCTACGAGCACTACCGGGCACGGGCGCTGGCGATCGAGGCCAAGCGCAGCGGCGGCGCCACGCACGCCGACGCGCATCCGAGGCTGAGCCTGCAGCCCGATTCACGCTGGGCGAGGAAGTATTTCGTCGAGGGCAGCCCGGAGGCGAAGGCGCGGATCGCGCTGGCGACGCCGGTGAAGGACGTCTGAGGCGGGCAGGGGAAGAGAGGACGGGCGACGGCGCCGCGAGGCGCGCGCCGTCCAGGCGCGGTTCAGCGCTTGATGTAGCCGAGCACGCTGTCGGCGATCATGGTGCGATGCCGCACGCGCAGGCGCGGCGCCGACGGATCGCGGCCGAACGCGGCGCCGAAGGTGTAGCGGTTCGAGACGCGATGGAAGCAGAAGGAACTGATCATCAGGTGCAGGTCGAAGGCGTCGATGTCGGCGCGGAAATCGCCGGACTCGACGCCGCGCGCGAGCAGTTCCTCGATGGTCTTGATGATGCTGACATTGCGGTTCTTGAAGGACTTCAGCTGCTCGAGATACTTCGCGCCGTGGATGTTCTCGATCGAGACCAGGCGCACGAAATCGCGATGCCGGTCGTGGTAGTCGAAGGTGAACTCGACGAGCCGGCGCATGCCTTCGTCGGGTGACAGTTCGCCGACGTTCAGTTCGAGTTCGAGCGCGCGGATGTCGCCGTAGACCTTCTCCAGCACCGCCTCGTACAGCCCTTCCTTGCTGTCGAAGTAGTAATAGAGCATCCGCTTGGTGGTGTTGGTGCGTTCCGCGATCGCGTCGACACGCGCACCCGTGAGGCCCATCGCCGAGAACTCCTGGGTCGCGACCTCGAGGATGTTGCGCTTGGTCTGCTCCGGGTCGTACTTGCGACGGGATTCGTCGCGGCGCGTACCGCGGGCCGGCTGCGCGCCCTGGTCGGGCGCGTCGGTGTTGCTACCTTGTTTCATGTGATTGTGTCGGCGGCTGGATCCGGCGCATTCTAGCACGCGGGTTCCGGCGCTCCGGGGCGGTTCCGGGGGGCGTTTCGCGTGCGTCGCAGCCCGCATCGCGAGCGGTTTGCGACGCTCAGGACGGGCTCGAATCGTGCGGCGGCGCCACGCGTGCGAGCTTCGCTTGCCGCCGCGATTTCTCGTTGATGACCTGATGACGGCGGTGGTCCGTCATCTTGTTCCAGCCCCGGATTTCCTCGCGCGTGCGCAGGCAGCCGATGCAGAGCCCGGTCTTGCCGTCGAACCTGCAGATCTCGACGCAAGGCGATTTGACCGCCATCGCTCAGGCTCCGGCGGGTGCCGCGTTGACCTCGATCGTCAGGTGCGACAGATCCCGGAAGCGCGCGAGCGCCGAGCGATAGAAGCCCGGGTCGCGTCGCGCCTCGCGGGTGGCCACCGAGACGATCGCGCTCATGTGCCCGGGGCCGACGCGCCAGACATGCAGGTCGAGCACGGTATCGCCCTGGTCCTCGATCACGTGGCGCACGTTCTCGGCCATGCGCTGGCCGGGATCCATGTCGAGCAGGATGCCGCCCGTGTCGCGTATCAGGCCCCACGACCAGTTGGCGATCACCAGCGCGCCGATCACGCCGGCCAGCGGATCCATCCACAGCCAGCCGAAGGCGCGCGCCAGCAGCAGGCCGGCGATGGCCAGCACCGACACCGCCGCGTCGGCGATCACGTGGAAGTAGGCGGCGCGCAGGTTGTGATCGCGATGCGTGGCGGCCGGAGCCTGGTGGTGATCGTGCCGGTCGTGATCGTCGTGATCGTGATGTCCGTCGTGAGGTTCGTGAGCATGACCGTGAGCGTGGCCATGGTCGTGGCCGTGATGCCCGCCGCCCAGCAGCCAGACGCTGGCGAGGTTGACCAGCAGCCCCAGCACGGCGATCGGGATCGCCTCGCCGAAGTGGATCGGCACCGGCGCGAAGAAGCGCGCGACGGCCTCGTAGCCGATCAGCAGCGCGATCATGGCGAGCACGATCGCGCTGGTGAAGCCCGCCAGGTCGCCCAGCTTGCCGGTGCCGAACACGAAGCGCCGGTCGGTGGCGTGGCGGCGCGCATAGGTGTAGGCCAGCGCGGCGATCAGCATGGCGCCGGCATGGGTGGACATGTGCAGGCCGTCGGCGACCAGCGCCAACGAGCCGAACAGGCTGCCGCCGACGATCTCCGCCACCATCATCGCGCCGCACAGCGCGATCACCATCCAGGTCCTGCGTTCGTTGTCCCGGTGAGACTCGCCGAGGAATACATGCTCGTGCCGCGCGCCGGCGGCGGACTGATCGGTCCTGCTCATGCTCGCCCCTTACTTGAAATAGCTGTGGATGATCTCGACCAACTGCTCGGTGCCGCTGCCGTGCCCGTGGTCGGGCTCCGCATCGACCAGGTGCGTGCGGATGTGATCCTCGAGCACCACGGCCAGCAGGCCGTTCATCGCGCCGCGGGTGCTGGTGACGAGCTGCAGCACGTCCATGCAGCCGCGCTCCTCCACGAGCGCGCGCTCGATCGCCTCGACCTGCCCCTTGATGCGGCGGATCCGGTTCAGCAGCTTCTGTTTTTCGCGAATCGTGTGGCTCACGGCCGATACTCCCTGAATACGCCAGGGCGCCATCTTACTCCAGATAGGGTAGGGGGGTATACTTTCTCGCGCTGAAACGAAGCGGCGCGCCGCCGCCGGCATGACATCCGGGGCGAGGCGTGTCGCTGCCCCTCAAGCCCACGGCGCCACGGCGAACAGCTTGGCGATCCACTCCACGAAGGCACGCGTCTTCGCGGCCTCGTGCTTGACCGAGGCACGCACCACGCTCACGCCGGTCTCGCCCTTGACCTCCCAGTCCGGCAGCACCTGCACCAGGCGGCCGTCGGCGAGCTCGCGTTGCACCAGCCAATCGGCCGCCATGATCAGCCCATGGCCGGCGATCGCGGCCTGCACCACCGCCTGCGCGTCGTCCATCTCCAGGCGCCCGCCGACCTTGATCGCGCGGCTCCTGCCATCGCGCTGCAGATGCCAGATCGGGTGGGTGACGAGCCGCGTGAAGGAAATGCATTCGTGTCGCGCCAGGTCCTCGGCTTCCGTCAGCGCCGGCCGCGCATCGAGGTAGGCGGGCGCCGCGCAGATCAGGCGCCGCGTCATCGTCAGGTGCCGCGCGATGAGCCGGCTGTCCTTCATCTCGCCGATGCGCACGCCCGCGTCGAATTCCTCGGCGATCAGATCGACGTAGCGATCCGCGTAACACACCTCCACGCGGATCCCGGGATACCGGGCGAGGAATTCCGGCAGCCGCGGCGCGATCCAGAGCCGCCCGAAGGCGACCGGCAGGCTCAGCCGCAGCAGGCCGGTGGGCGACGAGGACATGGCGCGCGCCTCGTCCTCGGCATGGCGCACCATGTCCATCGCCGAGCGCAGCCGCTCCCGGAAGCGCGCGCCGGCTTCCGTGGCCGCCACCCGGCGCGTCGAGCGTTCGAGCAGGCGAATCCCCAGGCGGGTTTCCAGCGCGGCCACGCGCCTCGACACGACCGAGCCGTCTCGCCCCAGGCGACGCCCGGCCGCCGAAAAACTACCTGTCTCGAGCACTGCCAGGAAGGCTTCGGCCTGATCCGCTTCGATACTGTTCATTCGTGCACCCGATGCAGCAATGTTGTGTTTTCGAGGCGAATTATAGGGCCGTCGTCCCGCTAGCATCTGGCCTTCCCATTTCATTCGGAGGCTCCCCATGCGGGCATTTCAATTGGCATCGCTGTCGCTCGATTCTCTCCATTGCATCGAGGTCCCCACGCCGGCACCCGGCCCCGACGAAGTCCTGATCCGCCAGCGGGCCGCGAGCCTGAACTACCTCGACCTGCTGGTGGCGTCGGGGCGGCTGGGCAGCGCCGAGGCGCCGTCCTTCATTCCCGGCACGGACGGGGCGGGCGAGATCGTCGAGGTCGGCAGCCGCGTGCGGGGCTGGTCGGTGGGCGAGCGGGTCGTGCCGGGGCTGGTCGTGGACTGGGTGGCCGGCCCGCTCACGCGTGCCGTGTCGGAGCGCATGCGAGGCGTGACCCTCCCCGGTTCGCTGGCCGACTACGCGGTGGTGCCCGCCAGCGCGCTGGTCCGCATTCCCGAGCCGCTGTCGTTCCTCGAGGCCGCCAGCCTGCCGATCGCCGCCACCACCGCGTGGAACGCGATCCTGGAAGCCCGGGTCCGGCCCGGCTCGACCGTGGTGCTGCTCGGCACCGGCGGCGTCAGCCTGTTCGCCCTGCAGTTCGCCAAGGCGGCCGGCGCGCGCGTGATCATCACCTCGTCGTCCGACCGCAAGCTGGAACGCGCTCGCCAACTGGGCGCGGACGTCACGATCAACTACCTGACGACGCCGGCATGGGACGAGGTCGTGCTGGCGCAGACGGCCGGCGCGGGCGCGGACCTGATCGTGGAGACGGTGGGCGCGGCGACCTTCCCGCGCTCGCTCAACGCGGCGGCCTATGCGGGGACCATCTTCGTGGTCGGCTTCGTCAGCGGCATGGAGCTGACGATCCCGGTGCTGCCGATCGACCTGAAGACCTTGCGCATCATCGGCAACAACACCGGCTCGACGGCGAACCTCGCCGACGCGGCGCGTGCCGTCGCGCAGGCCGGGATCAAGCCGGTGATCGACCGGGTGTTTCCTTTCGAGGAAGCGCGCGAGGCCTATCGCCTGCTGCAGGGCGCGACGCATTTCGGCAAGATCGCGATCGAGATCGATCCGCGCTGAGGCGCGTCGGCGCGCGGCGGGGCGGCACGCGATGGATCGCGCAGCACCGGCGGCGCCTGCCGCTCGACGCCGTCGGTGCGCTCAGCGCCGCCGTGCCGCCAGTGCGTCGCGCGCCTGCCACGCGCTGTAGGTCAGTTGCGCGGCCGCCAGCCCGGCCAGCCCATAGGCCGGCACCAGCCCGAAATGCGCGAACGCGGCGGGCACCGGCGCGGCCCCCGCGATCGCATCGGCCAGCACCTCGCCGGCCACCGTGGTCGGCGCCATGCCGTGGCCGCCGAAGCCGACCGCGTGCCAGATGCCGTCGGCGTCGCGGCCGATCTGGGGCATCTTGTGCCGCGCGTAGCTCATCAGGCCGCCCCAGGCGAACTGCACCTCGACGTCGCGCAACTGCGGATAAACCAGCGCCAGGTCGCGCTTGAGCAGCCGCGTGATCGCTTCGGGGCCGCGCTCGCGGATCGAGATGCGGCCGCCCCACACAATGCGCGTGTCGGCCATCGGGCGGTAGTAGTCGAAGGCGAAGCGCGTGTCGTAGACGGCCGAGCGGCAGGCGATCGCATCGGCGAGCCGCGCGCCCAGCGGCTCGGTGGCGATCACGTAGGTGGCGATCGGCAGCACCGCGCGCTCGACGCGACGATGCACGCCGCGCGCGTAACCGCCGCCGGCGAACACCACGTCCTGCGCGTGCACCTCGCCATAGGCGGTCGACACCACCAGGCCGGCGCCGCGCCGCCGGATCGACAGCACCGGCGTGCGTTCGGCGATGCGCGCGCCGCCTTGCCGGAGCGTCCGCGCGATGCCGAGCACGTACTTGAGCGGATGGAAGTGGAAGGCGTTGCGCTCGAACAGGCCGCCGTGATAACGCGAGGTCTTCAGGCGCTGCTGCAGCTCGGCGGCGGCGAGCGGCTCCCAGTCGACGCCGAAGGCCTGCTTCATCAGCCGGCGCGGCGCGTCGAGCCGCGCCGGGTCGGCGAACCAGTTGGCGAGGATCACGCCTTCGTCGACCAGCTCGCAATCGATGCCATGGCGCGCCACGCGCGCGCGGATCCGGTCGACCGCATCGAGGGTGAGGCCATAGAGGCGGCGCGCCTCGACCGGGCCGAGGCGGGCCAGCAGCTCGGCGTTGTCGAGGCTGTAGCCGCCGAACACGAAACCGCCGTTGCGGCCCGAGGCACCATGGCCGACATGCTGCGCATCGAGCACGATGACGTCCGTGATGCCGCGCTCGACCAGCCCGAGCGCCGTGGAAAGGCCGGCCAGCCCACCGCCGACCACGCAAACGCGCGTCTCGACGCGGCCCGACAGCGGCGCGTCGGCGGCGGGGCGGGTGACGCTGGCTTCGTAGTAGTTCTGCATCGTGACGCGACTCCGCGGGAACGGGACGTGCCGGCATCCTAACCCGCGAGCGGCGGCCCGGCGAGATCGGGCAAACACGCGCGGGTCGCGGGACCTCGGGATGTCGGCGCGAGCCGATCCTCGCGCGCGGGCTCTGGTATCTTCTGCCGATCGGCATCGTCACCGGGCGGCGCCGCGCGTCGCCTATCCGGAGCGCGCCGCCGCCCGGTCCGCCCCGTGCCCGGCGCCGGCATGCACCGCGCCGCCGCACGGATCCACGCGAACCCTCATACATGGCCAACCCATCATGACCGCCACGACGACTCCCTCCCTGTCCATCCAGCCCCTGCTCGCCGAACTCGGCGTCGATCTTGCCGCCTGGCGCGGCGACGCGCTGACGGCGCGCTCGCCGCTCGACGGCAGCGTGCTGGCCACCCTCGCCACCGACAGCGCCGCCGACGTGACGCGCAAGATCGACGCCGCGCATGCCGCCTTCACGCGCTGGCGCACGGTGCCCGCGCCCTTGCGCGGCGAGCTGGTGCGCCGCTTCGGCAACGTGCTGCGCGAGCACAAGGCCGCGCTCGGCCGCCTGGTCACGCTCGAGGCCGGCAAGATCGCCTCGGAAGGGCTGGGCGAGGTGCAGGAGATGATCGATATCTGCGATTTCGCGGTGGGCCTGTCGCGCCAGCTCTATGGCCTGACCATCGCCTCGGAGCGCCCCGGCCATCGCATGATGGAAACCTGGCATCCGCTCGGCGTGTGCGGCGTGATCTCGGCCTTCAATTTCCCGGTCGCGGTGTGGTCCTGGAACACGGCGCTGGCGCTGGTGTGCGGCGATCCGGTGGTCTGGAAGCCCTCGGAGAAGACGCCGCTGACGGCAATCGCCTGCGATGCGCTGTTCGCGCGCGCGGTGCGCGAGTTCGAGGCCGAGCATCCCGGCGTGGCGCCCGAGGGCCTGAGCCAGTTGGTGATCGGAGGGCGGGAGGTGGGCGAAGTGCTGGCCGCCTCGCCGAAGGTGCCGGTGGTCAGCGCGACCGGCAGCGTGCGGATGGGGATCGAGGTCGCCAAGGTGCTCGGCGCGCGGCTCGCGCGCAGCATCCTCGAGCTGGGCGGCAACAACGGCATGATCGTCGCGCCGAGTGCCGATCTCGACTTGGTGGTGCGCGCCGTGACCTTCGCCGCGGTCGGCACGGCCGGGCAGCGCTGTACCACGCTGCGCCGGCTGATCGTGCATCGCGAGGTGGCCGCCGCGCTGCTGCCGCGCCTGGAGAAGGCTTTCGCCTCGGTGAAGGTGGGCGATCCGCTCGACGCGGGCACCCTGGTGGGCCCGCTGATCGACCGCGCGGCCTTCGACGCGATGCAGGCGGCGCTGGCCGATGCGCGCGAGCAGGGCGGGGTGGTGACGGGCGGCGAGCGGGTCGAGGTGGCCGGCGCCGAGGCGTTCTACGTGCGCCCCGCGATCGTGCGGATGCCGAAGCAATCGGCGGTGGTCGAGCGCGAGACCTTCGCGCCGATCCTCTACGTGCTCGAATACGATGCGCTCGACGAGGCGGTGGCGCTGCACAACGGCGTGCCGCAAGGGCTCTCCTCGTCGATCTTCACCAACGACATCCGCGAGGCCGAGCAGTTCATGTCGGCCGCCGGCAGCGATTGCGGCATCGTCAACGTCAATATCGGCACCAGCGGCGCCGAGATCGGCGGTGCCTTCGGCGGCGAGAAGGAAACCGGCGGCGGCCGCGAATCGGGCTCGGATGCGTGGAAGGCCTATATGCGCCGCGCCACCAATACCATCAACTACAGCCGCGAGCTGCCGCTCGCGCAGGGCGTGAAGTTCGACGTCTGAGCGCGCCGCAAGCCGCGAATCCGCATCGAGGCGCGCCCCGGAGGCGCGCCTTTTTCATGTCGCCTGGGCCTGCCGGTGGAAGCGGTAGTCGGTGTAGCCGCGCGCGTCGCCGCCGTAGAAGGTCGCGCGATCATAGGGATCGAGCGGTACCTCCATGCGCAGCCGCTCGGGCAGGTCGGGGTTCGATATGAACAGGCGGCCGAAGGCGACCAGGTCGGCGCCCCGGCGCTCGACGATCCGTCGGGCCGATCCGGCATCGAAGCCGCCGGCCACGATCAGCGTACCGGTGTACCAGCCGCGCAGCTCGGCGGTCGAGATCGCCTGCGCATCGGCCTCGACATCCTCGTTGCCGCGAATCCGCGGTTCGATCGCATGCAGGTAGGCCAGCCGGTAGCTATCGAGCCGCTTCACGACATGGGCATGGGTTGCACGCGGATCGCTGTCCGACATGGTGCCGTAGCTGCCGCTCGGCGAGAGCCTCACGCCGACGCGATTCGCGCCCCATTCGGCCACCACCGCGTCCAGCACGTCGAACAGGAAACGGGCGCGGTTCTCGATGGTCCCGCCGTAGAGGTCGTTGCGATGGTTCGAGCCGTCGAGCAGGAACTGGTCGAGCAGATAACCGTTCGCCGCATGCAACTCGACGCCGTCGAAACCGGCCAGCCGGGCCAGCGCGGCGCCGCGCCGGAACTCGTCGACCACGCCCGGGATTTCGTCGAGCGACAGCGCGCGCGGCATGACCTGCTCGGCGTCGACGATCCGGCCGGCGGCATCGCGGATCGCCGCCTGCTCGCAGGCGCGGATCGCCGACGGCGCGACCGGTTGCTCGCCGCCGATATTGGCCGGATGCGCCTGGCGTCCAGCATGCCAGAGCTGCAGGAAGATCCGGCCGCCCCTGGCGTGCACGGCGGCCGTGACCCGCTGCCAGCCGCGTACCTGGGCATGCGTGAAGATGCCGGGTGCGTCGGCGTAGGCGATGCCGAGCGGGGAGACGGCGGTTGCGTCAGTGATCAGCAGGCCGCCTTCGCTCGCGCGCTGCGCGTAGTACTCCGCCATCAGCGCGCCAGGCACGTTGCCGGCATCGGTTCGCATCCGTGTGAGGGGCGCGAGGACCACGCGATGGTCCAGGGCATAGGGGCCGACGCGGGTGGGGGTGAACAGCGGATCCATGGGTGCTCCGAGGGGCTGGAAGGGATGCACCATGATCGGCGGCAGCGGTGCCGCGCCGCTAGCGGGGGCCCGGCGATAACAGCCATTCCCGGCAGGAATGAACGATCGCGTCGGCTCGGCCTCCGCCCTGGCCGATGTCGCCGCGTCGGCTATCGCGACGCGCGCGCCGCCGTCGAGCCCCGCACGATCAATTCCCCCGGCAGCACCAGCGTGCGCGCCGACATCGCCGGCTCCGCCAGCCGTTGCGTGAGCAACTGCATGGCGTTCTTGCCGATCTCGTAGACGGGCTGCGCGATCACGGTCACGCCGGGCGTGACCAGGTCGGTCCAGGCATCGTTGTCGAAGCCGGCCAGCGCGACGTCCTCGGGCACGCGCGCGCCGGCCTCGCGCAGCGCGCGGTAGGCGCCGAGCAGCAGCAGGCCGTTGCTGGCCACGATCGCCTCGGGCCGTCCCGCCGCGGCGGCCTCGCCCAGCCAGGCGCCCACGCGCTGGCGCGCGGTTTCCGCGTTCGGCTCGACGAATTCGGCGCGCCCTTCCAGGCCGTGGCGGGCCAGCGCGTCGAGGAAGGCCGCGTGACGTTCGCGGCCGGTGGTGCTGGCATTGCCGAACAGCCCCGCCACCCGGCGATGGCCGCGCGCGATCAGGTGCTCGACCAGCCGGCCGGCCGCGTCGCGGTTGTCGAGCGTGACCGCGTCGGCGGTGCCGGGCGGCCCGGCGCGGTCGATCATCACCACCGGGAAGGCGTAGGCGCTCGCGTCGAACCGCTGCGCGGCCGCGTGGGTCGGCGAATAGATCACGCCCGTGACGCGCTCGCCGGCCATCAGGCGCAGGTACATCGCCTCCTTCTCGGGGTTCTCGTCGGTGTTGCAGAGGATCACGCGCATGCCCTGCGCGTAGGCGGCATCCTCCACGGCGCGGCTGACCTCGGTGAAGAAGGGGTTGCGCACGTCGGAGACGATCAGGCCGATGGTGGCCGTGTCGCCCGAGCGCAGCCGGCGCGCGGCGGCGTTGGGCCGGTAGTCGAGCCGCTCGATCACCTCGAGCACGCGCCGGCGCACGCTGTCGCGTACCGGGCCATTGTTGGACAGCACGCGCGAGACGGTGGTGACCGACACGCCGGCCGCCTCGGCGACATCCTTGATACGTAGTGCCATATCGACTGGTATCGATTTCAGTTCTTGGATCGGGAAATACCCTGATTCGACGGGATCGCGACAGCGGCCCTGGACCGCCGCGGATGCCCGGAAGCAGGCGTGCCTGCGCATTCTAGCGGGGCTTGCGGCGAATTTCAGCCGATTTTCAAATCTCCAGGGCGGCTTGACGGAAAAAGTGGTATCGATTTCAATACGCCCATTCCAACGAATCGTCAGGAGACGCGATGTCGTCCTTGCTTACCGCGGGGCAGGTCCGGCTCGCCGCCCGGGCCGCCTCCCGCCACGATGCGATCGACCAGGCCGGCGCGCTGCTGGTCGAGGCCGGCGTGATCGAGCCGGCCTATGTGGCCAGCCTGCACGGCCGCGAGCAGGTGTCGAACACCTATCTCGGCCATGGCGTGGCGATCCCGCATGGCCTGCAGGAGGACCGTCACCTGATCCGCCGCACCGGCGTGGCCGTGCTGCAACTGCCCGAGGGCGTCGAATGGCGCGACGGCGAGCGCGCCCGCCTGGTGGTCGCGATCGCCGCGCAATCGGACCAGCACATCGTGCTGCTGCAGCGGCTGACGCGCCTGATCGGCGATCCGGCGCGGCTGGCGCGGTTGCTGGCGACGCGCGACGCACAGGCGATCGTCGATGCGCTCGACGGCGATGCCGGCGCGGCGCCCGCCGCCGGCTCGGCCGCGATTGTCCATGCCACGCCGGCCGATTACGCCGAGCGCGTCGAGCTGGTGCTCGACTATCCGCATGGCCTGCATGCCCGCCCCGCCAGCGCCTGGGTGGCCAGCGCGAAACGCTTCCAGGCCGCGCTGCGCGTGCGTCACGGCGATAGCGCCGCCGATCCGAAGAACCTCGTCAGCCTGCTGCAGCTGGGCGCCACCGCGAATGCCGCGCTGGTGCTGTCGGCGCAGGGCGTCGACGCGGCCGAGGCGCTGGCCGCGCTGAAGCGGACCATCGAGGCCCTGTCGGCCGAGGAGCACGCGCGCGCCGACGCGGCGAAGCTGCGCCGCCAGCAGGCGCAGCCGGCGCTCTGGACGCCGCGCGATCCGGCCACGGTGATCGAGGGCGTCGGCGCCGGCCCCGGTTTCGTGGCCGGGCCGGTGCGCCTGATGCGCTCACGCACGCTCCAGATCGAGGACCGCGCCGACGATCCGCTCGACGCCGCCACTCGCCTCGAGGCGGCGCTGGCGAGCACCGCCCGCGAGCTCGAGGCGCTGGCGCGCGAAACCGCCGCGCGGCTCGGCGAGGCCGAGGGCGCGATCTTCGTGGCGCAGCGCGAATTGCTCGACGACGCCGCGCTGCTCGACGAGACGGCGCGGCGGGTGGTCGACGGGCACGGGCTGGCCTGGTCC
>NZ_VWWK01000073.1:0-32883 GCF_011753035.1 Burkholderia sp. Ax-1720
CGCAGTCTCCGTGTCCGTCTGACGTTGGCCGTTGCCGCGCTTCTTCGCCTTGCGGATTGCCATTGAGGCCGTCTTGGCCGCTGCGCGCTTCTTGTCACGCAGCCGCTTTACCGCCTGGGCGCAGTCGCCCTCGGACGGGATCGACATCTGCGTGCCGGCGATTTCGCTCCCGTCGAGGATCGAATACAGCGTGTTCAGACTGTCGGGGATAGGGCGGCAGCGGACAAGGTACTTGCCGACGAGGAACTGGCCGGGGGCGCGCTTAGCGTTGCGATCGTAGTGGGCAACGCTACGCAATCCGAGCGTGTCTCGACGAGCAGCGTCGAGGTGAAGGGGGGCTTTGAGCTTGGTGCGCGGCATGGTCATGATCTCCATGGCGCCGGGGAGTACCCCGGCATAAGCGGGGCAGTTAGGCAGTGAGGTGGCGTGCGGCCGGCTGTGCTTCGGTCGGCGAGGATGGCTGTGCTTCGTACGGCACTTCCTGCGCGAGGTCGACCGCGATGATCAGGAGCACCACAACAACCACGACGCGGACGATCGTGGATTTCTCAAAGTTGCTTTGCCGAGCTACGTCGGACGCGATGACGCGCGGTGCTTGCTGGGTGTGGAGCCATTCCTGGCGATTGGCGGACTGATGATCAAGCATTTTCATGGGCTTCTCCTATGGCTGCCCAAGCGGCAGCAATGGAGTCGAATGTTAGGCATTCCTTCTTCTTTGCGCAATAGGAATTCCTAACTTTTTATGTGATCTCGAAACAGCTATCTCCAGCAGGAGGGCGTAAGCCCAGCGGATTTTTATGAAAGGTGTTGTATATTTACGCCTGAGAACTGTATGTTTGTACAGTAGTTATGGGTAAATATTACTGAGAGTGCGTGTCGCGAGGGGATGTCAACAGTGGAATTGCGCTGCAAGCCGGGTGATGTGGCGATTGTCAGCCGCTGCAAAAACCGGTCACGGATCGGTGTACTGGTGCGGGTCGTTGGCCCGCACGAGAGTGATGACTTCGATTGGGTGGTTGAGTTGCTTGGAGGTCCAATCAGAGGACGTGGGATAAGGTCTGATAAGGTCGTAGCGCACCGCAGGGCGGCTGCATTCGATTGGAACCTTACTCCCCTTGCGGGCCAGGCGAGTTCAGATCGAGAAGATCATCAGTATGCTGTCCGCGCAGATCTTCAAACACCTTAAGGGTTTGAAGCAGAGCCACGAACGCCTTGGGCGGCAAGCCAATCTCATCGGCCCTGCCGAGGGCGTCAATAAGCGCTTGGGTGTGCGGGCTCAGCGTCGACTGCCTCAGCGGTGCAGGCGCGTTCGCGCGCCGCTCCATTCGTCCTTCGCCCGTGGCAAGCCACCAGGGATCGACATTCAAAAATTCGGCAGCAAGCAGCAAATTTGCGCCTTCCATCTTCTTTGTCTTACCGCTTAACCAGTCGCTGACCGAGGGCGCTCGCACTCGGCACGCTCGCGCCAGATCGGCCGCCTTTTTTTCCGGCGGCAACTTCATTGCCTGTTCCAGGCGTTCGGCTAGTGTCGTCATTAGGAAAGCCTAACTGATTGAGAATTAGGAATGCCTTGCTTTTTTTGTAAGGAACGCCTAACATGGCGGCATGAATACGCCCTCGAATCGAGACTCGTACGCGTGCGCCGTGATCGATGCATTTGGTGGAACGGCCGCAACCGCCCAACTTTGTGAAGTTCGGATGCCTTCCGTGTCGGAGTGGCGTCGTAACGGGATTCCTCGCGCGCGGTTGTTGTTTTTGAAGCTCGCCCGCCCGGACCTGTTCGCTTCTCTGAATTCGCACGGCGAGCCTCAGTGACCCGTTGCCGTTGCGTCTTCGTAGCCGGTTGCGTACTTCACGAGTCGTATCGTAGTTGCGGACGTGAGCACGCGACAGGATGAAAGCCACTGTCTACCAATCTCCCACTATGACCTGCCAATACGACAGCACGGAATGGCTGGACGTCCTCTATACGTCTGTGCGCAACACGCCGGGTGGCGTCGCCGAACCGGCATCGATCTGGTGGCCGAACGGGCGATGACCGAGCGCGTTGATCGCGAGATCAAGCTGCTGACGCTGGCCGAGAAGCGCAGCCAGTTGGTCAACGCGGCGCAACTCGAACAGGCGTACGGCCAGATGGTCGGCGCATTTCAAACCGAACTCCTGGCGCTGTCCGACAAGATCGTGCAGGAGCTACGCACGCTGTACGGCGTCGAGGTGGACGTTGAATGGCTAAACGAGCATGTCTATGGATGCCTTGAACAGCTTTCTCAATACCAGTCAGACGGTCCGCCAGGTGATTCGTCGGCTCGCGCTTCTGCTGCGGCCACCGGAGCGGATCGGGACGACGGAATGGGCGCGCAAGCATCGGCGGATGAGTGCGAAGGCGACGGCGACGCCTGGGCGGTATAACCCGAGTATCACGCCCTGGGTGTTCGGCATGCACGACGCCCTCGACGATCCGACCGTGCAGAAAGTCGTGTGCATGAAGTCGGCGCAGGTCGCCTGGACGGACGGTGTGCTGCTGAACTACGTCGGCCGGCGCATCGATGTGGACCCGTGCCCGATGATCATCATGTTCGCCAAGGAGAAGTCGGCGAAGAAGTTCAACATGGAGAAGTTCGAGCCAATGGTCGAGGTCACGCCCCGGCTGTCGGCAAAGCTGCCGGTCCACGCGGCCCGCGACAAGAACAACCTCTGGGACCACAAGACTTACCCGCGCGGCTTCCTGAAGTTCATCACCTCGAATGCGCCGGACGACGTGAAGTCGACGCCAGCGCCGGTGGTCGCGGTGGAGGAGCCCGACGACGCGAACGCGAACGTGCGCGAGCAGGGCGACTCCATCACGCTGTTGGAGGAACGGAACAAGAGCTATTCGGATAGCCGGCGCAAGGTGATCTTCGGCGGCACGCCGACGGTCGACGGCTTCTCGCGCATCCAGCAGGCGTATGGCGGATCCGATCAGCGTGTGTATCTGGTGCCGTGCCCGGACTGCGGCGAAGAGCATGAACTGGCCTGGGAAAACGTCACGTGGAGCGACGACGCCGAGGTGCCGCATGAGCTGGATGAGCTGGCCGAGCGCGCGATGCCCTACGCGGCATTCACGGTGCCGGCCGGCGGTCTGCTGCTGACGCTGGGCGTCGATGTACAGCACGATCGGATCGCGCTCGTTCTGCGTGCATGGGGGCGCGGCGAGGAAAGCTGGCTGGTCGTGTGGGACGAGATTCACGGCAACGTGCTGCATCAAGACGAGAATCCTCTCGAAGGTGGTGTATGGGGCGCACTGACCGAGATGCTGATGAGTGGCTATCGCCACGAGACGGGCGGTGTGCTCCGGATCCGCGCGATGTCGATCGACTCGTCGGACGGCTCGACGTCGGACGCCGTCTACAAGTACGTGCGAGCCGCGCGGCGAGCCGGTCTGAATGTCATGGCGATCAAGGGCAGTACCGATGCGAACGCGGAGGTTTTCAGCGTACCGAAGCAGTCGGTCGACTCGACGCGGAACAACAGCAAGGCGGCGAAGTATGGCTTGCGCCCGTTCATGGTGGGCGTGAGCAAGGCGAAAGACCTGATACTCGAGAATCGTTTCAAGCTGGACGGCGAGGGGCCGGGGCGCATGCATTGGCATGTCGGCGTGCGCTCCGACTACCTGTCGCAGGTCACGGCCGAGGTGAAGGTGCCTGGGCGCATCGGTTCGAAGCGGGTCTGGCAGAAGAAGGCCGGCGCCCGCAACGAGGCGCTGGACTGCGAGGTCTACGCCCTGCATGCGGCCCGCAGCGTGAAAACGCACTTGATGACGGAAGCGCACTGGAGCGTGGAGCAGGTCCGCATCTCGCAGTCGTCGTTGTTCGAGGCAGTGCCGATTCTGGAAGCGCTGCCGTCCGCGTTGCCGATCGAGGAAGTGCCGGATCCGCCAGCCGAGTTGGTACCGTCCGAGACAGCGGAGCCGGCGCCTACGCAGCCGGTGCCTACTCAGCCGGTGCCGCAGCAAATCAAACCCGCCGAAACCCCGCCACCGAGCGGGGTTTCGCGCATTCAGGGACGTCGCATGGGCCGGTCGAGCTATCTCGGGCGGCGCTAGGAGGTAGAGGATGGCATACACGAGGCAGGATCTGGAGCGCGTCCAGTCGGCAATCGCCAAGGGCGAGCTGGAGGTGCAGTACGCCGACAACGTGCTGAACCAGGGCGGCAAGGCGTTCCCGGACATCGCGGCCGATGGTGGTATCGGCCCGATGACCCTCGCCGCGCTGAAGGCGTTTTTGCAGCAGCGGGGGGCGGACGGGCATCGCGTGCTGTACGGCATGATCGCCGCGCAGCAGTCGGTGTTCTACATCGAGCTGGCCGAGCGCCGCCCGGAGAACGAGGCGTTCGAGTATGGCTGGCAACTCAACCGCGCGCTGGGGGTGTGAGCATGCTCGACATTCTGAAAACGGTGGCGCCGTGGCTCGTCACGGCATTGACGGGTGGCGTCCCCGGTGTCGCGGCCATGGCCGCGTCGGCGATTGCTGACCGGCTGGGCCTGGGCGATGGGTCGGTCGAGGCAGTGACGTCGGCGCTGTCCGGCCAGTCGGTGACGCCCGAGCAACTACTCGCGCTGAAGCAGGCCGACGCGGACTTCGAGCTGAAGATGCGGCAAGCCGGCTTCGCGCATGCGGAGAATCTGGCCGGCATCCAGGTGCAGGCCGACAAGGTCGCGGCCGACGATCGCGCGAGTGCCCGGCAGTATGCGGCGTCCGAGCACGATCATACGGCGCGTAATCTGGCCTACATGTACACGATGGCGCTGTTCGTGGTGATCGGATTGGAGTTCTATCTGGCGATCGGCGAGATCCGGATGCCTGACGTCGTGAAAAGCACGCTCGACACACTGCTCGGCGTGCTGATCACGATGGTGATCGGCTCGAAGGAGTATTTCTTCGGCTCGTCGTCGCGGGCGGACAAGCAAACAGCTGAGATCACGCGTTTCGCGGTGTCGCCGGACATTACCGTGAGCGCGGGCGTGGTCCGAGGAGGTGAGGCGGATAAGTCACTTTGATCGCGCGCAAGCGCTGAGGAAGAACAGGGCGGCCGGTCGACGTGGTGGAACACGTCGGCCGGCCGCCTTTCCACTGTGTAGGCCAGTGAATCAGCCAAGGCCCTGTTACCTACCGGTAGGCGGGCCGGATTCTACACCAAGTTTAAAAAAGGCTTTCACCATGGCGGAACCCATCATTCCCTGGCTCGGCGGCAAGCGTCGTCTGGCAGACATCCTGATTCCCCGTTTTCCTGCGCACGAGTGCTACGTCGAGGTTTTCGCGGGCGGGGCTGCGTTGTACTTCCTTCGGCCGCCGGCCAAGGTCGAGGTGATCAACGACATCAACGGGGAACTGATCAACCTGTATCGGGTGGTGCAGCACCATCTGGAGGAGTTTGTACGGCAGTTTAAATGGGCGCTGACGAGCCGTCAGGTGTTCGAATGGCTCAAGCAGACGGTCCCGGAAAGTCTCACCGATATCCAGCGTGCGGCGAGGTTCTACTACCTGCAGAAAAGTTGCTTTGGCGGCAAGCTGGAGGGGCAGACGTTCGGCACGAGGACAGCCACCCCGCCGAGCTTGAACCTGATCCGGCTGGAAGAGGATCTGTCAGCGGCGCATCTGCGGCTCTCCGGTGCGTATATCGAGCGCCTGGATTGGGCCGAGTGCATCGATCGATACGATCGCCCGCATACGCTGTTCTACTTGGACCCGCCGTATCTCGACACGGCGGGGTATGGCGTAGCGTTTCCGTTCGAGCAATACGAGAAGCTGGCCGAGCGCCTACGGACGCTCAAAGGCCGGGCGATCGTGAGCTTGAACGATCACCCTGAGATCCGGCGGGTGTTCGATGGATTCCACATCGAGACGGTGCCGATCCAGTACACAGTGGGCCTGGAGGCCGCGAGCCGCCATGAGGTGATCATTTCGAGCTGGGATGTCGGCGCCGAGCCGGCTGGATTATTCTAAGGCGTGGCGCGAGCGGGGCAGCCTGCTCGCGCGATGTCGTTACGCCTGGGCTCGACGGGTTCGAGCGCGGCCGATTGCGACATTCGCGATCCAGACAAGCAGGCCGCAAACGATGATCGACGCGATCAGTATCGCCAGCATGCCAAGCGCTGGCAGGTCGACAGGGTTCGCGAGTTGGTCCTGGCGCGTCGCGTGAAGCACAATGGTGAGCGCGGATTCCAGCCACTCGGGCATGTCATCCGTCATCGCGACGATGACGTGCGCGAGAATCCAGCCGCCGAGCAACGTCACCACGATATTCAACGCGAGCAATCCGAATTTCTTCATTTCACTTCAACCGTTCCATAGGCTTTGAATGACGAACCGGGCGCTGGCAGATCCGCGCCGCTCGATCGGAGAAAGTCGGCAAGGCGATCGAACGTCGTCGGGTTTGTCACGGTAATACACCTTTCGCTCAAACGGCGCGGCCCCATCAGGTGCAGGCGAAAATGTCCGCGTTTCACTTTCCCGACATAAGTCGAGTCGCCAGTGCTCACATTCCACAAGGCAAACCATTTAGTGTGATCGGTGGTGCCCCACCCATACTTGCCTTAGGCGTCGTACAGCCAGCGTGGCCGCCCGCTTGTCGGTCGAGGATGTGGTACGTCCCTTTCGGGATTGGACCGGCTCCTTCTATTCTGATCGCGTTGGGTTTATTGCGTTCGTTGTTCTTGTCAGAAAAAGCGGGAACCATCCCGAAACCGGGGCCGAGCCCCTGCGTGGTGTGGCCAGGGATCCCTATGATTGAGTTCGCAGGCTCGCATACTTCTCTAGAACCGCCGATTGGAGCGGGGCTACAGCGGGCGGTCCGCCAGTTCCCACTTGGCGACGACGCGTACAACTTCTCGACCTCGTTTGGCTAGTTATCACAGCGTCTACACAGACGCAGTGTATCTATTTCGGATGAGCATATGCACGTTAGTGGAAAGGAAGTAGTGCCGGAAACGCGATATGTCGTTGAACTGATGAAATCGCAGATGAAAATAATGTGGTGCAGTATTTTTTATAAATATACAGTGCGGATCAAGGGAGGGTGCCATGACGAAATTTGGGGGTAGTATGCGTGCTTATGTAACTGCGCAGCTAGCGAGTCGGGGGAACTCCGGAGCCGAAATTGCCGGTGCTCAGCGCGTTCTCCAAGCGTGAGCTATGAAAACATGAGATCTGTAGAATCTGTGCTTGCCCCAGTGAGGTTTCTAGTCGAAGATCTGTGTCAGTCGTCGCTAGCGATTGCCAGAAGCCACCGCTCACCAACGACAGCTATAGATTGTCTTGCAGGAATCGTCGCCAGGTTATGGACATACAGGTGGTGCTAAACAAATTTAATTGTAGCCATTAATCGATTTGTCTTCGGTGGGGCAGTACAATCCAGAATCCAACATTGCCAAAGTCAGGTTTGGGATTTAAGTTGCATAGTTGCCAATCATAAAGTGTTTTCAAATTTGAACGGGGGAGTGCGATGGCAAAGCCGGTATTTTTTTCGATGGGCGGTGAAGCTGACACGAGGTTTGCAAAGGCAGTTAAGGATCTTCTTCCTGATCCGATGGTATATTTCTATCAACGCAGTGGTGAAGAAGGTACTAATTTTCGCCCGGAAATTGAGGCTGAGGTGCAGGGCTGTAGAGTATTTGTGCTGTTTTGGTCAAACGACTATTTAAAGAGTGAGCACGCTAGACAAGAGCTTGCAATTTTCAAAAAAACCGTCGAGGCTGGGCACGATGCAGACTTGCTGATTGTACCAACGACGCGAAGGAGTCCAGATATTCAAAGGGAATGGACTAACCCAATCAATTCGAGTACCGAATATATGCTTGGGCGCTGGCGATACGAGCGATCTGTATTTCAAGGTGAAGATCCACAACGGGTAGTTGAGAACATCCGTCGAAAGCTGGCGAAAGCTAGATTGATCGATCGAGCGCTTGTTGTGCGACCCGGTTTGCTCGCGCAGTTCAAGGCAGCGCTTTCCCGGCCCAACTATCAAACGGTCCAATTCTGTTTAGTTTGGGGATTCGAAGGCGACGGTCGGAGGACTGCACTACGCCAGTACATGACTACGGCTCATGTGAACCTTACTCCGCGGTATGTGCCTCTTGACACTACTGAGGGTCCGGAAGATTTGCTGTTGCGTTTGCATGACCATGCCACGCCAAAACAGCGTCAGGAAATCCTCAAAGCGGCGCAGGGCAAGAGAGATGGTGTTGGTAAGGCAATCCGTACAGCACTGTTTATAGCAGGCGAGAGCAAAAGCTACTACGTCATCGTTTTAAGTCGATTCACTGGGACAGATTCCGGGACACTTCCGCCCTGGCTTGCTGACGTTTTTGGCAATATTCCACCCGGAAATGCCCCCTTGGCCTTCGTCGTGGTTCCAAATCCTGTTAGCGACGCGCAGATGCGACTCTATCCGCTAAGCGCTAGAACCCGTGTGCAGGGTCTTGACGAAGATGAAATGAATGAGCTAGTGCATAAACTTTCCCAGGAAGATTCCAATCCTGGAAGATGGACAGAAGAGCGACGAAAGATAGTTGCCCGCGTTAGCGGGAGCAGTCCAAGTCTTTGTCATGCGATCATGTATGCGATGTCCACGGAACCAACGCTTGACTTCTTGGGGCGGATAGCGGATCGAGAGGCGGATATTTTTTCTGCCAATATCTCTGCTCTCATCGGTCATCTTGTCGGCCAACTTAAAGGAAGGCCCGGCGATTTGCTTGCGCTGAGGCTCATCGAGCGACTTGGTGCGACGAGCAAACAGACGTTAGACGCTATTTTTGCTAGCCGGAGCACCACCGAAACGTACGATCTCTATCAACTCCGAGACTACGGTCTCGTCGAGCACTTGTCGGGTGACATATATCGCATCCCGCCCTTGGTGCAGCGGCGTCTAGGCGATGCACTGTGGTCCGGCGGGCTAAGTAAAGAGGAGGTCGATTCCGTGCTTGGTGGATTCGCTCGCGAAATAATCACCGAAAACGACGAGTATGGTGCAGTCTTTGCCAGCAACAAGGTTGCCGCGCAATTGCGAACCAATGCGCCTGTGCCGGTTGAGCTTGCCTCCTATCTGACGACTGCGACTTTATTCAAAGCTGGTCTTGAAAGATATACAAGCAATGAATTCCCAATAGCCCATTCAATTCTTCAGCGGGCTATGCGCCGATTGAAGGACGGGACTAACCTTGATCCTCTCACTCAAATTGAAATTGCTCGTTACTATGGGCTTGCGGCAGCTCGCATTGAAAGATTCGATGACGTTGCTGTAGCGCGTTCGTTCTTGCGAGATGGTGCCGTTAAGTCCCGGTCAGTTCAAGCCGAAGCGATGGTTGAGTTCTTAGATGGATTTGAAGCGCGTGTCCGATGGCGTTCCCGTGATGCAGTTCGGAGTTTTGAGAGGGCACGCCGACTACTTCATCATGTGCGCTTCGCTGAACGGCAGCGCGGGGCCGTTCTTACAGAGCTTTCTCGGGCGCTCCTCCGCTTAGATCCTCCCGCCTATGATCGCGCGGTTTCAATAGCAGAGGAAGCTTATGAACAAATGAAAGTTGTTCACAACTTGAACGGAGTTATACGTGCGAGGTTGGCCCGTCTGGAAGGGGCGCTATTTGACGGGCCTTCGCGTACATTCCAGCAGGAAGTAAAAAAGATAGACGAATTGCTGGACTTGTTAACTGAAATGTGCCGACGTTCAAGTCAAGATTTCCACCTTGTTAGGCGTGCAGATATTTCTCGTATCCTTTCTTACAAGAAAGTGCAATCTGGTGAATCTAAAATTTTGAACTTAACGGAGGCTATCCGGTTCACTGATCAAGCTATTGAGTTGAAGAAATTTCCCCCCACGATCGCCCGGCGATGGTATCTAAGATTATTTGATCAAACTTCTAACCACGCCCAAGAATTAATAAAGGAAGCGGAGGAGACTCTTCGCGTTGGTGATGTAGGCAATAGGGTGCATCTGAAAGATGCTCTAGTGGTCGCTGTTATTTCTCATGCACGAATCAACCAGGAAGATGCTCGCCGATTATTGCGAGAGCATCGAGATCTCGTAAATGATGGGTTTCGCCAAATGCTGACAAAGATGATCGTCGACCATGGTCGATTAGGTGGTAAGGTTACTGATTACTCTCGTTTGGATAGGATGTGAGCGAGCGCAAAGAGCAGTGCTATAAAATATTTTGGAATGTTAAGTTCTATTGTTCCTGTTGTTGATTATTTGTCGTGATCTGAGTTGAGTTATTTTTTTAGGGAAAATGTAATTGTGCATAAAGAGATAAAAGATAATATTTTTATATTTCTGGTGTGGTTGCGGTTTTGATCTGCGGTGTTTTAAGTTTGCGGTACAAAATATCCGGAGTTTCTTTAAGTAGTTAGTATTCGCAGGTGAAGGAGCGCATGACGGTTAGCTCGAAATAAAGGTCCGTGAGAAGAGCCGCAGAGTCGATGTTGCTTGATTTGTGAAGCTGAAGCGTACAATGCAGTGGAGTTGATATCGAATTTAAGATCGTGAAGAAATTCAGGGAAGCTACTTTCTCCCCGGGGCAAACGCCAAAATTTCCAAGCCGCTAGGGCTATCTACTGCTGTGGTGGATGGATTTGTAAGTGGACTCGGGTAATCTAAAAATGTTAATTTATGGTGAATGATGATGTCGAGCATGCCAAAAAGCAGGCTGTGGAATGATGTTGCTGATAAAAAAAACTATCCGGATAATGAGAAGTGGTATTCTCACTTGCTAGATCAGTATAAGCTTTATGTCGAAATGGCTGATCGGGTCAGTCAGCGGCGTACTGCTGCGAATTCGTATTTTCTTAGTGTGAATTCGGCTATCCTCGCATTTGTCGGCTATCTGACTTCGAAAGATTCTTCGGACTATCTCTGGCTTCTCGCTGTTGCTGGTGTGGCGTTGACGTTTCTTTGGTATTCAATCATAACGTCGTACCGAAATTTAAATTCGGCTAAGTGGGGGGTTGTGCATGAAATAGAAAAACTTCTGCCAATAAGTCCGTACTATGCCGAATGGGAGTCAATTCAACGGGGTGGAAACCCAGGTCTTTATCGACCTATATCGCACATTGAGGCTGGTGTGCCTTGGGTTTTCTTTGCTCTTCATTTAATAGTTTTGATTAAAACATTTCCGTGGTTTAAGGTTTTGTCCGATCTTCGGGGTTTAGTGTGCTAAATCAAGGGTTTGTCGGTGTAGCCGGGCTTCGGATGGTAATATTTTGTGTTGATCAGACGTCGAGATGGCGGCTTCGCCTTGCAAATGGCTTCTGAGTGAAATAGATGGAGGTCGTTTCCGTTGGTCCAGATGGTCGATGCTGAAATTAACGGATTTCGATAAGTGTCAGCCGATAAGTCTGAACCAATCTTTGACAGTGAGCCCAAGGCGCATTACTTCGTCCTCACTAATGGGGCAGCAATGCGCAATTGGGCCGCGAAGCATATTCAAGTTATTCATTACGCGCTCAACCGCCTTGGGACTTTTCAAAACTGTTCCGAATAATTCCCAATTTGATGTGATTATTACAGATAGCTCTCCGAAAGTCGTGTAATCAATCGCGGCGTCGGACCTGCGGGTCATGCCGCTATCGAGTTCTTTCTGTTGGCGGTCTTTAACGGCCGACGCAATGTTAGAAGGTATTTTTCCGCTGCTCCACCAGGCATCGCCAAGTGCGTCTTGAAGGGTTTCAGAGATCAAACTTCGGATCGATCGCTCAAGACAATAAAACACTTCGAAGTGACGAGCCATTTCTGCAGCCTCGCGGCGCACATCCCTCTCGAATTGAGGATAGTAATCCGTCGGCACTTCAGCAGCCACTGTCATGGGCGCATGCCCGAGTTCAACATTAAACTGCCTTTCGACATTGCGAAGCTCGTCGGTCAGAAGATATCCTGACATCCCGAATGAACGAAGTTGATCTTCCATGTTAGTCGTTGGAATTTCTTAGCAGATTTTCTTTGAGACTCTTGAATATTGCGTTAAAAACTGCGATATCCGAGGTGGCTGGGAGATTAAGGTTGATAGTGTAGGACAAATTTAGCCCGATGCTACTATCTTGAGATGGAGCACTTCCGTTGGCGCCTCCTTGTTCTTTGTCTCTCTCTCTTAGGTGGTTTAGATTATTGTTAATAAATCCGATTTCCGCTCTGGGCTCTGTAATTGTTGTTGTATTTGTGATGTCAAAGTTTGCATATTTTTTAATTGATTTAATGCAGTTGATAATTAGATTGACAACACTTGATTCCCCTCCCGCGCCTGTCTCCTCGATTATTAGTCCCTTTAATTTTTCATCAGAGAGTTGATGCATATATTCGTTTCTTTTGTACAGCGCGGAGTACCCAATTTTCAGCGCCTCAGCTGCTGCACCACCAGATGCTTCACTATCTGTGCTTCGAAAGCGTGTATAGATTGACGTTGGTGTGCCGTCTGCTCCTGCGAATCCAATTTTTCTTAAGAACGAAGTTATTTGATTGCCTGAACCTCCGCGAATGTTTAAAACGGTCTTTACGAAATCTTGGCTAACTGATGTTGGCGTCGCTGCTTGTTTAATTGCTGATAGTGCCTTGTCGACATTTCCGGTTGCGGTGACGTATGGAAGTGAAGCCATTGAGTGCCTCGTTGTCTAGTGAGATCATATTCGCTTGTTCATTAATTGCTTTTATGGCGCATGCAGACGCAACCGGTTAGGCAAGTAAAGACCGTGATATTTAGTGCCGCTGCCGTCATTTTGTCAAGTCGGGTTCGCAACAGTCATCTTTTTGACCTCGGCCGACCGCCGCCTATGCTTTTTGAAGTGCACGTCAAGTATGACCGTCGCTCGACGTTGAGCCCGACTGCCCGCTTCGGCCGACAAGTGGCGGGCATCCGAGCTTAATGACAGGCGGCTAGACTCCGATAGTGGACGTTGCTGTCGCGGGAGCCCCCTATGGCGGTGAGGGGCGGTGGCGATCGGTCTCTAAACAAGGTAGCGTAAGTTTTGGCATAGCTTGACGTTCTTAAGCCGGGCCAACTAGAGCACTGATACTGCAGCATCATTGGTGTTGCTGGCTGACGAGAGCGCTAACGGTCGGATATGTCGACCGAAGCGATCTCATCCAGTGCTACATCAGTGCTACATCCGTCGAAAAACATACCAAGAGCTAACAAATACGGGGTTCTCAGCGATTTGGTCGGCCCGATCCATCATCGGTGCAACCGACAGGCGCCGAGGTGTAGCTTTCATTGAATCTTCCTGCTTTCCAACTGAATCCAGTCGAGTGAATCGGGGCGGTGCGCGGCGGTGCACTGCTCTGCCGCCGGACGGGGTCTCGCGGCGGCTTATCGCGCAATGAGGCGCGAAGGCGACATTATAAGACGACGGGAAAATGACGTCCCGAGCCGTTTCCGGCTAGTCGCGATACGCTCGAATGCCCCGATGGCTCGACTCGAACCAGCCTCGCTCTCCGAACCCCTGCACGCCCAAGCGAACTTCCGCACCTCGAAATTGATTTCCCGCAAATTCTCGCGGAATAGGGCAAAGGATTTTGCGCGGCCTGCCGCTATCCTTCATCACGTAGCTGACTTGCCTCGGCTGCTTTGAGTTTGGCCCGCTTCGTCAAAACCGAAGCGGGCTTTTTTATGCGCGTCGTCAGGGTCGCCAGCGTCGTCTCGTGCGCATGCCAGCGCCCGAAATGGTGAAAGCCCCGAACCGCGAAGCGGCCGGGGCTTTCTTTGCGATCGATCCTTTGGCACGAGGAGACGACGCTCAGACAGTATAGGTGACGTGCCAACGGCACTTTGCGTTTCGATTGTGCATATTTGTATCGATTGTTAATTCCTCGGATTTAATCCCGGCGCGGCGCCTGCCTGGCCAGCAGGGCAGCCCGATCGACATCCCGATCGCCCGCGCGCAATGCCGCTCAGTGCGTTTCGCCGACCGGCGTCAACTGCAGGCCCGGACCCGGCAAGGGCTCGATTTCGCGCGGATCGAGCGGTTCCCCGCATTCCGAGCAGACCATCACCGGCTTGACCAGATGGCCGCAGCTGCGGTGCCGCAGCAGGACCGGCGGCCCCGCGCCTTCATCCTTCCAGCGATCGCCCCAGGCGGTCAGCGCCAGCAGCACCGGATACAGGTCGCGCCCCTTCTCGGAGAGCTTGTATTCATAGCGCGGCGGGCGTTCCTGGTAGCGCAGCTTGACGAAGATGCCCTCGTCGACGAGCCGCGCCAGCCGCTCGGCCAGCACATGCCTGGTGACGCCGAGCTGGGCCTGGAAGGCATCGAAGCGCCGCACGCCGAAGAAGGCGTTGCGCAGCACCAGCATGGTCCAGCGATCGCCCAGCACGGCCAGCGTGCGTGCCACCGAGCACGGAATCTCGCCCACCTCGTCCCATTTCATACCTGCTCCGATCGACTGCAAAGTGAGTTCGATTATAGAACGGACACTCGAACCGGCAATCCCCGCGTTGACACTGCCAAACCTGCAAAGAATAATGCGTTCTGTTTTGGAACTAACTACGGCATTGTTCCCGCCGGACCACGAGGAGAAACGCCATGAAACCGCTCGATTTTTCCGGTATCGACTTGCTGCGCGCCGCCCAGGCCGGGAACGTTCCCGCGCCGTCGATCACCGAGACGATGCCGATGCAGATCGATTCGGTCGAACTCGGTTATGTCCGGATGACCGCGCGCGCCGACGAGCGGCACCTGAATCCGCTGGGCGGCGTGCATGGCGGTTTCGCCGCCACGGTACTCGATTCGGTGACGGGTTGCGCGGTGCATTCGATGCTCGACCAGGGCGTGGGTTACGGCACGGTCGACCTGCACGTGAAGATGCTGCGCCCGGTGCCGCGCGACGTCGAGCTGATCGCGGAGGGGCGCGTCACGCATCTGTCGCGCACGCTCGGCGTGGCCGAAGGCACGATCAAGACCCCCGACGACAAGATCATCGCGCAGGGCTCGGCGACCTGCTTCATCCGGCGTCCCGACTGAGCCGGCGGGCATCACGGGCGCCTCGCGCGACTTCCGCTTGGCTATACTTCGGGCATCTCGCGGCGCGTCCCGGCAGCCGCGGCCTTGATGAGCGGAGCGACGATGCGTCTCGATGACGAAGCCGAAAGCCGGAATGTCGAGGACCGCCGCGGCGGCTTCGGCGGATCGGGGCGGGGCGCGACGATCGGCATCGGCACGATCGTGGTCGCGCTGGCCGCCTCCTACCTGTTCGGCATCGATCCGCGCGTCGTGCTGCAGGGCGCGGCAATGCTGCAGGGCCAGCACGCGGGCCAGGCGCCGGCGCCTTCCGCCAACACGCAATCGAATGCCCGGCGCGACGACCCACGCGCCGTCTTCACCCGCAAGGTGCTCGGCAACATCGAACGCACCTGGTCGGGCATCTTCCCGAGCCAGCTCCATCGCGACTATTCCCCGCCCACGCTGGTGATGTTCGAGCACGCCACCTCGACCGCCTGCGGCACCGGCCAGACCGCGATGGGGCCGTTCTACTGCCCGGCGGATCGCAAGGTCTATATCGATCTCGGTTTTTACGACGAACTGCGCCAGAAATTCGGCGCGGGCGGCGATTTCGCGCAGGCCTACGTGATCGCGCACGAGGTCGGCCACCATGTCCAGAAGCTGCTCGGCATCTCGGATCGCGTCGACGCGGCGCGCCAGCGGCTGACCGAGGCGCAGGCGAACCGGCTGTCGGTGCGGCTCGAGCTGCAGGCCGACTGTTTCGCCGGCGTGTGGGCCTACAACGCGCAACAGGCCAACCGGCAACTGATCGAGCCGGGCGAATTCGAGCAGGGCCTGAAGACGGCCGCCGCGATCGGCGACGACACGCTGCAGCGCCGCAGCCAGGGTTATGTGGTGCCCGATGCCTTCACGCACGGCACCAGCGAGCAGCGCGTGGCCTGGCTGCGCCGCGGCATGCAGCGCGGCGACGTGCGCGACTGCGATACCTTCGCCTCGCGCTGAGCCGCCGGGGCAGTTGCCCTGGCCGGGCGGCCGGCGCCGCGGACGCCGTCGACGCATCGCGATCGACATCGATCGCGTCGCAACGTCGCCGGATGCGTGCCGCATGCGATAATCCGCGTTTCGCCGCGCATCCGGTGCAATCGGTGGCCGGCATCGCCGGGCGCCTGGGCATCACCGCGCGCCGGGCCCCGGCAGGGCGGGCCGAGCGAGCCCGCCATCGACAACGAATCCGCACGCCGCGACGTACATGAACACGAACCGCTCCACCACCACCTCCCCGGCGCTTGGCTGGGTGACGTTCGCGCTGATCGCGATCGTCGGGCTCTTTTACGTGAAGTGGTCGCCGTATTACCACCGCGCCTTCGTCGCGGCCGAGCATCATTCGATCGGGCAATCGATCCTGATGGGCAGCGCCGCCAGCGCTCCCTCGCCCTCGTGGCAGGCCGCGCTCGACTATGCCTGGGCCTACGGCAAGGCGATCTGGCAGGCGATGGTGCTGGGCCTGCTGCTCGGCTCGGCGATCCAGGCGCTGCTGCCGGCCCGCGCGATCGCGCGCCTGCTGGGCCGCACCGGCTTCGGCAGCGTGGTGGCGGGCGGCCTGCTGTCCCTGCCGGGCATGATGTGCACCTGCTGCGCGGCGCCGGTGGTGGCCGGCCTGCGCGCGCGCCAGGCCTCGCCGGGCGGCGCGGTGGCGTTCTGGCTCGGCAACACGGTGCTGAACCCGGCCACGCTGGTGTTCATGGGTTTCGTGCTCGGCTGGCAATGGACGGCGCTGCGGATCGTGTTCGGCGTGGTGATGGTGTTCGGCATCGGCTACCTGCTGAACCGCCTGGCTGCCGGCGACGCGCGGCCGGTCGACGAGGCCACGCTGGCGCGGCTGGCCGCCGGGCAGCAGGCGGAGGGCAATGCCTTCGTCCGCTGGATCAAGCTGCTGGCGCGCATGACGCTGCGCCTGATCCCCGAGTACATCGTGCTGGTGCTGCTGCTCGGCGCGGCGCGCGCCTGGCTGTTCCCGCACGTGGGCGCCGACGTCGGCAATGCGGTGCTGTGGATCGTCGCCTTCGCGCTGGCCGGGATGCTGTTCGTGATCCCGACCGCCGGCGAGGTGCCGATCGTGCAGGCGATGCTGGCGCTCGGCGTGGGCGTCGGCCCGGCCGCGGCGCTGCTGATGACCTTGCCGCCCGTCAGCGTGCCCTCGCTGGCGATGCTGTGGCGCTCGTTCCCGGCACGCACGTTGCTGCTGGTCGCGGCGCTGGTGGTCGCCTTCGGCATCGCGGGTGGATTCGCGGCCGTGGCGCTGGGTTTCTGACCGGCCGGCAGGTGACGAGGGCGGTTTGCGCCATCGCGCCATCCAGCATGAACACGAAGATTCGACCGCCGTCGCGAGTTCGCGGCGGCATTCCCCGAAGCAATCAGGATTACGCATGAAGCAACAGAAGATTCACCCGAAACTCGAACAGGCATTGACGCGGGGCGACCTCGCGATCCGCCAGGCCAATTCCGCGCGCGCGACGGCCGTCTTGAACGCGCTCGGCAAGATGATCATCGAGGCTTCCTCGACGATCGGTGTCGAGGCCAGCATCGACATCCCGCAGGGCGAGCGCATCTATGACCCGGCCAATGGCCTGTGGCCGCAGCGGATGCGGGTCTCGTTCGACGGTCCCGTCGAGGACGCGGACGAGGAGGAGCTGCGCTCGGTGTATCTGATGGCCGACGATCCGGGCACCATGTTCCGCGTCGAATGGCATCGCGCCGACGGCAAGCTCGGCCGCCACGAAGGCGGCCCGATCGCCACCGTGGCCTTCCTGACCGACGTCGAGATGCCCTGGGGCGACGACGACGCCTGAGCGCCGTTGCCGGTGCCCGGCGTCGGCCGCCATGCCGCCGTGCCTGGCGGCGGGCAGGGCGTTCAGCGCATCATGCGCCGCCGGAACAGCCAGGCGGAAACCACGAAGCCGCCCAGCGCATAGGCGGCCAGCACGCCCGCATGCAGGGCGACGTCCTCGGCGGGCCGCCCCAGCATCGCGGGGCGGATCAGGTCGACGGCATTGGCCAGCGGCAGCGCATGCGCGGCATGCCGGGCCAGCGAGGGCAGCTGCGAGACCGGGAAGAACACGCCCGAGAGCAGCAGCATCGGCGTGAGCGCCAGCGTCTGGTAGAACATGAAGAAGTCGTAGGACGGCGCGATCGCCGTCACCACCATCGCGATGCTCGCGAACGCGAGCCCCGCGAGCGCGATCACGGGCAGCGCCGCCAGCAGCGACGGAAACGCGGCGTAACCGAGCACGCTCGCCACCAGCATGATCGCGGTGCCCGACAGCATCGCCTTGCTGGCGGCCCAGACGATCTCGCCGAGAACGATGTCGCCGAGCGCGAGCGGCGTATGCATGATCGCTTCCCAGGTGCGCTGCACGTGCATGCGCGAAAATCCCGAATACATCGCCTCGAAACTGGCCGACATCATCACGCTCGAGCCGACCGTGCCGGCCGCCAGGAAGGCGATGTAGGACACGCCGTCGACATGGCCGACCATCAGGCCGAGCCCCAGCCCCAGCCCGAACAGATAGATCATCGGATCGGCGAGATTGCCGATCATCGAGGCGAAGGCCAGCTTTTTCCAGACCAGGTAGTTGCGGCGCCAGACGGCCATCCAGTTGACGGCATTGGCGGGCAGGGCGATCGCGAAGCGCGAGCCCGGTTGCGGGTTGGCGTGGGTGCCGGTGGCGGCGTGGTGGCGGGTATCCATCGATCGTTCAGTCCTGCATGTCGCGGCCGGTGAGCCGCAGGAACACATCCTCGAGATTGGCGGGCCGGTGCAGATAGCGCAGCCCGGCGCGGCCGCGCAGGGCCTGGATCAGCGGCGCCGGATCGTCGGCATAGCAGAACAGCGTCTCGCCGCTGATCTCGGCGCGCGAGGCGAGCGGCGTCAGCTCCGCGCGCAAGGCTTGCGGATCGGGGCCGTAGATCTCCACCACGTCGCAGCCGATCTCGCTTTCGATCAGCGCCGGCGGCGCGCCCTCGGCGATCTTGCGCCCGGCCTCGATCACGCAGAGCCGGTCGCACAGCCGCTCGGCCTCTTCCATGAAATGGGTGGTCAGCAGGATGGTCTTGCCGCGCGCGAGCAGCGAGCGCAGGCGCTCCCACATCAGGTGCCGCGCCTGCGGATCGAGCCCGGTGGTCGGCTCGTCGAGCACCAGCACGTCGGGATCGTTGACCAGCGCGCGCGCCAGCGTGAGCCGGCGCTTCATGCCGCCCGACAGCTCGCCGACCTTCGCGTCGGCCTTGCTCTCGAGCTTGGCGAATTCGAGCAGCGATGGCACCAGCGCGCGCGCCTCGCGCGCCGATTGCCCGAAATAACGGCTGAACACCAGCAGGTTCTCGCGCACGCTGAAATCGGGATCGAGATTGTCGAACTGCGGCACCACGCCGACGCGCTGCCGCGCGTGCCGCGCACGCGACGGCACCGGCTCGCCGCACAGTCGGATCGTGCCCGCGTCGGGCCAGGTGATGCCGAGCAGCATGCGCAGCGTGGTGGTCTTGCCGGCGCCGTTCGGCCCGAGCAGGCCGAAGCACTCGCCGCGCTGCACGTTGAACGACAGGCCGTCGACGACGAGCTTGTCGCCGAAATGTTTTTTGACCTGCTGGAATTCGATCGGGGCGACGGACATGGGCAGGGCGGCGTAAGAGTCGACACGAAGCGGCCATTCTAGTGCATCGAGTCCCGATTTCGGCTCCTGGGCGGCGCCCGGATCGTGCAAGCCTGCACCGCGATGCGGCATCGACGTGCCGTCGATACGGAAATCGCCTGTGGGTGTTTTCCATCCCTTGCATCCTGAATTGCGGCGCACGATGATGAATCAACGACCCGACGTCGCGATGGAGGCGATCATGGCCAGTTACCAGAAAATCCTGCTGTGCTACGACGGCACGCTCGAGGGCCGCAAGGCCCTGCGCTGCGGCGCGGATCTCGCGCTCGAGCTGAAGGCCGAGACACACCTGCTGTCGGTGGTCGACATGCGCTCGACCATCGCGCAAAGCGCGGGCCTGCTGACCGACGTCGCCTGCGGCCGCTTCGAGGAGACGGCGCGCGAGATCCTGCAGGAAGGGGTGGACTGGCTGACCGAGCGCGGCGTGCAGGCGCAAGGCCATTTCGCCTTCGGTTATCCGATCGAGGAGATCGCGAACCTCGCGAAGGCCTTGAATGTCGACCTGGTGGTGGTCGGCCACCGCTGCCGCAGCGGCCTGTCGCGCTGGTGGATGGGCGCGGGCAATACGCAACTGCTCGACCGCGTGTCCTGCAGCATCCTGGTGGCCTGCTCCTCGTCGGACGAGCAGCGCGAGGAGCGTGCCAAGGAGCGCGAAGCGGCTCTCGCCGGCAGCGGCGCTGCATAGATCAGGGTATCGGCGGACGGGCGGCCGGTGCCGCCCGGAACGGCGCCATGCCGGTTGAGGCAACCGGCATGAACGCCATGATTCACTTCCTCGTCTCGTCGCGCCCGCCGGCGCGACATGCTCAGCGATGCAGATCGATCGCGCTGAGCTTCCATCCGAACAGCCCGCTGCGCCGGAAGATCGCCGCGTAGCGCGCGCCATCGACATTCTTCCGATACACGACGACGAATTCGTCGATCCCGTTATAGGCCGCGCTCGCCTGCGGCGCCGCGGGCTTGCCCGCGTTGCTACCGCTGGTGGGTGCCGGTGCTGGCGGGCTCGGCGCGGCCGGCGGCGCGCTGCCCAGGCCGGCAGGCGCGGCGGCCGTGGACGCGGGCTGGTCGAGCGAGGGCGGATGCTCGCCCGGATCGGCCTTGGGCGGCAGGCCGCTGAGCAGCGCGGCCACGCCTTCGGGCGTCGCATAGGCATCGACCAGCGGCCCGATCAGCGCCGAGCCGATCATCGCGCCCAGCATCGCCAGCGGATTATTGTGCCGCTGCAGGTCGATGCGCCGCATCAACTCCTCGGTCAACTGCTGCTTGAGGCTCACGCGCAGGGCCGGATAGTCGACATGGCGGCTGATCGCCTCGGCGTCGCGCGTGTCGACGGCCTGTTTCAGCTCGCGCAGCGCGAGATAGGGCGAGGCATAGGCATAAACGATCGTCGCCAGCACCAGCAGCGCGAGGGCGACGACGAGGAGCGGCTTGAACCGGCCGCCGCGGGACGGGGAGAGGGGCACCAGGCCTCCATGGGATACGGACTCTAGCTAGAGACGTATCAGACGGCCGAACGTTCCTCGGCGATGCAGCGATCGATCATGCGGCACACCGCATCGATCGTGCCCACCATGATCAGGCGCGACGGCCCGTGGTAGACGCGCACCGGCGCGCGCCGTGCCGGTTCCGCATGATGCAGCCCCGCGTTGAGCGAGACGCGCGCGAAGGCCGGCAGGGCCGAGGGCAGCAGCGAGGCCTGCTCCGCCACCGCGGCGGCCGGCTCCGGCGCGACGGCGTCGGGCGCGGCGCTGCCGAGCGGTGCGCAGGGCATGCGCCCCCGCAGGTGACGCAGGCGGCCGAATTGACGGAAGGGCAGCAGGCGGGCGAGGCGTTCCATGGCGTTCTCCAGGTCGAGCGGAGGAAACAAGGCAAAGCACAGGACGATGCGCAGCACAACGCGCAGGCAATACTCGGCCAGTGCGCGCGCGGCGCACCAGCAGGACGGATGGCGCCGCAGCGCCCGGGATCAGAATTCGCCGGAGCGGATCAGGCCGACGGCGATGCCTTCCAGCGCGAACTCGGCGCTGCCGGCCTTCACGAAGATGTTTTCGTAATCGGGGTTCTCGGCGATCAGTTCGATGCCGGAGGAATGACGCTTGAGGCGCTTGACGGTGACGTCGTCGCCGAGCCGGGCGACGATGATCTGGCCGTCCTTGGCCTCGCTGCGCTTCTGCACGGCGAGCAGGTCGCCGTCGAGGATGCCGGCGTCGCGCATCGACAGCCCGCGCACCTTCAAGAGGTAATCGGGCTTGCTGGAGAACAGCGCGGGATCGCAGGTGTAGTTCTGGGAGATGTGCTCTTGCGCGAGGATCGGGCTACCTGCCGCGACGCGGCCGACCAGCGGCAGCGAGAGCTGCATCAGCGCCGCGTGCGGCAGCGTGAGCTGGTGCGGGGCGTCGTCGCCGAGCAGGCGGATGCCGCGCGAGGCGCCGGCGGCCAGCTCGATCACGCCCTTGCGGGCCAGCGCCCGCAGGTGTTCCTCGGCCGCGTTCGGCGAGCTGAAGCCCAGCTCGGCCGCGATTTCCGCGCGGGTGGGCGGGAAGCCCGAGCGCTCGATCGCGCGACGAATCAAGTCGAACACTTGCTGCTGGCGTGCGGTGAGTTTGGTCATGGTCAACTGTATGGATAGACAGTGATCTGTATTTTTATACAGTGGTTCGGGAATTTCAAGCGTTACTTGAAGTTCGTCGCTATGACGTCGGTTCCGACGCGATCGAGCGACGTCGGAACGGCGGTTTCGATGCCTCAACCGTCCGCCGGGCGGTCTTTACCACTTTTGCTTCTTAAAAAATGAAGAACGATTATTTTTAATGATGAAAGCCGTTCGCTAGACTGGCCCGACATTGCTAATAACGACCCACGAACCTTTGGAGATCATCGGATGGTCAAGCGCAACACGGGGCTGGCTGGCGGCGTCCGCCGCCTGGTCGCAACACTGGCATTCGGCGCGGTGGCGCTGGGCGCCGCCACGCACGCACTGGCGGACACCACGCTGCTGAACGTCTCCTACGATCCGACCCGCGAGCTGTACCAGGACGTCAACCAGGCCTTCGGCAAGGAATGGAAGGCCAAGACCGGCGAGACCGTCAACTTCAAGCAGTCGCACGGCGGCTCGGGCGCGCAGGCGCGCTCGGTGCTCGACGGGCTGCAGGCCGACGTGGTCACGCTGGCGCTGGCCTGGGACATCGACGCGCTGGCCAACAAGGGCCTGGTCGCCAAGGACTGGCAGAAGCGCCTGCCCGACAACGCCTCGCCCTATACCTCGACCATCGTGTTCCTGGTGCGCAAGGGCAATCCGAAGGGCATCAAGGACTGGGACGACCTGATCAAGCCGGGCGTGTCGATCGTCACGCCGAACCCGAAGACCTCGGGCGGCGCGCGCTGGAACTACCTGGCGGCCTGGGCCTATGCGCTGCACAAGCCGGGCGGCAACGAGCAGAGCGCCAAGGATTTCGTCTCCAAGCTCTACAAGAACGCCGGCGTGCTCGATTCGGGCGCGCGCGGCGCGACCACCAGCTTCGTGCAGCGTGACATCGGCGACGTGCTGATCGCCTGGGAGAACGAGGCCTTCCTGTCGCTGAAGGAATTCGGCCCGGACAAGTTCCAGATCGTGGTGCCCTCGGTCAGCATCCTGGCCGAGCCGCCGGTGGCGGTGGTCGACAAGGTGGTGGACAAGAAGGGCGACCGCAAGCTGGCCGAGGCCTACCTGAACTTCCTCTACAGCAAGGAAGGCCAGGAGATCGCCGCGCGCAACTACTACCGCCCGCGCTCGAAGGACGTGCCGGCCGAGCTGACCAAGCAGTTCCCGAAGCTCAAGCTCTACACGGTGGACGACACCTTCGGCGGCTGGACCAACGCGCAGAAGACGCACTTCGCCGACGGCGGTGTGTTCGATTCGATCTACAAGCCGCAGTAAGCGCTGCGCACGTGGCTTGAGCGGTGGGACGGCGCGTCCGTGAACGGGTGAGCCGCTCCACCGCGGAAAAGGCAAAGACGCAAAGGCAGGACGGCAGTACCGAGGCCGCGCGGCCCGCAACCGGCACGCGCGGCCCGACATAACGACGATCGAACGCGCGGCCGGCCGGATCCTTCCGGCGGCCGCGCATCCCATGTCAACCAAGGAAGCGCATTTCGCATGACGACGTACACCTTCCGCAAGCCGAGCGCGCTGCCCGGCTTCGGCGTGACGCTCGGCATCACGGTGGCCTATCTGAGCCTCGTGGTGCTGATCCCGCTCGCCTCCACCTTCCTGAAGACCGCGACGCTGAGCTGGGACCAGTTCGTGGCCGCCACCACCTCGGCGCGCGTGCTGGCCTCCTACCGGCTGACCTTCCTGTCCGCGCTCGGCGGCGCCGTGATCAACGCCGTGTTCGGCTTCCTGGTCGCCTGGGTGCTGGTGCGCTACCGGTTTCCGCTCAAGCGCCTGGTCGACGCGATCGTCGACCTGCCGTTCGCGCTGCCGACCTCGGTGGCCGGCATCTCGCTGGCCGCCGTCTACGCGCAGAACGGCTGGGTCGGCCAGTACCTCGCGCCGCTCGGCATCAAGGTGGCGTTCACGCCGCTGGGCGTGCTGGTGGCGCTGACCTTCATCGGCCTGCCCTTCGTGGTGCGCACGGTGCAGCCCGTGCTCGAGGATTTCGAGCGCGAGCAGGAGGAGGCCGCGGCCTGCCTGGGCGCCTCGCGCTGGCTGACGTTCCGCCGCGTGGTGCTGCCGGCCGTGCTGCCGGCGCTGCTGACCGGCTTCGCGCTGGCCTTCGCGCGCGCGCTGGGCGAATACGGCTCGGTGATCTTCATCGCCGGCAACGTGCCGATGAAGTCCGAGATCACCTCGCTGCTGATCATCACCAAGCTCGAGCAGTACGACTACGCGGGCGCCACCGCGCTGGCGGTGGTGATGCTGGTGGTGTCCTTCCTGATGCTGCTGCTGATCAACACCCTGCAGTGGCTGCTGCAGCGCCGAACCAGCCGCGGCGCGAGCGGCCCGGCGCCGGCCGTTGCCGCCGCGGGTGCCGTGACCGGAGGTGCGCAATGAGCCGCGAATCGAGCAGTTCCGCGCTGCCGGCCGCCGCCGCGCCGCGCGCCAGGGCCGCGCGCCGCCAGGATCCGGTGGCCGAATCGCGCCTCACGCGCTGGGTGCTGACCGGTATCGCGCTGCTGTTCCTGGCCGGCTTCCTGGTGGTGCCGCTCGCGGCCGTGTTCGCGCAGGCGCTGGCCAAGGGCATCGGCTTCTATTTCGAGTCGCTGGCCGATCCGGACGCCTGGTCGGCGATCCTGCTGACCGTCACGGTGGCCGCCATCGCGGTGCCGCTGAACCTGGTGTTCGGGGTCTGCGCCTCCTGGGCGATCGCCAAGTTCGAGTTCCGCGGCAAGGCGCTCCTGACCACCCTGATCGACCTGCCGTTCTCGGTCTCGCCGGTGATCTCGGGCCTGGTCTACGTGCTGCTGTTCGGCGCGCAGGGCTGGCTCGGCCCCTGGCTGGAAGCGCACGACGTGCAGATCATCTTCGCCGTGCCCGGCATCGTGCTGGCGACCATCTTCGTGACCTTCCCGTTCGTCGCGCGCGAGCTGATCCCGCTGATGCAGGCGCAGGGCAACGACGAGGAGGAGGCCGCGCGGGTGCTGGGCGCCTCGGGCTGGCAGATCTTCCGCCGCGTGACCCTGCCCAACGTGCGCTGGGGCCTGCTGTACGGCGTGATCCTCTGCAATGCGCGCGCGATGGGCGAGTTCGGCGCGGTGTCGGTGGTCTCCGGCCATATCCGCGGCCAGACCGACACCATGCCGCTGCACGTCGAGATTCTCTACAACGAATACAACTTTTCGGCCGCCTTCGCGGTGGCATCGGTGCTGGCCCTGCTCGCGCTGGTGACGCTCGCGCTGAAGCTGCTCGCCGAACGCCGGATGTCGGCCGAACTCGCGGACGCGCGCGCCAGCGCCGCCTCGCATTCCTGAAGAGGCACACCAGATGGGTATCACCGTTCGCAATCTGCACAAGCAATTCGGCGACTTCACGGCGCTCGACGATGTTTCTCTCGATTTCCCGCCGGGCGAGCTGGTCGCGCTGCTGGGGCCTTCCGGCTGCGGCAAGACCACCCTGCTGCGCGTGATCGCCGGCCTGGAACACGCCGACGCGGGCCAGGTCGTGCTGCAGGGGCAGGACGTGGCCGACGTGGGCGCGCGCGAGCGCCAGGTCGGTTTCGTGTTCCAGCACTACGCGCTGTTCCGCCATATGACGGTGTTCGAGAACGTCGCCTTCGGCCTGCGCGTCAAGCCGCGCGGCGAGCGGCCCTCGGAGGCCGTGATCCGCGAGAAGGTGCACGAGCTGCTCAAGCTGGTCCAGCTCGACTGGCTCGCGCCGCGTTATCCGTCCGAGCTCTCGGGCGGCCAGCGCCAGCGCATCGCGCTGGCCCGCGCGCTGGCGGTCGAGCCCAAGGTGCTGCTGCTCGACGAGCCGTTCGGCGCGCTCGACGCCAAGGTGCGCAAGGAGCTGCGCAGCTGGCTGCGCCGCCTGCACGACGACCTGCACATCTCGACCATCTTCGTCACCCACGACCAGGAGGAAGCCCTGGAAGTGGCCGACCGCATCGTGGTGCTGAACCGGGGCCACGTGGAGCAGGTCGGCAGCCCGCAGGACGTGTACGATCATCCGCAAAGCGCCTTCGTCTACGAATTCCTCGGCGCGGCCAACCGGCTCGACGGCGTGGTGCACGGCGACGGTTTCGTGGCCGATGGCGCGAGCGGCCCGATCGCGGTCGCCGCCGATTTCTCCGGCCGCGCGCACGCCTATGTGCGCCCGCACGACCTGCAGGTGGTGGCGCATGCCGACGCGCGCTCGGACGGCATCGCCGTCGACGTGCGGCGGGTGGTGCCGCTGGGCAGCTCGGTGCGCATCGAGCTCGCGCCGCGCGCCGGCGGCGCGCTGCTGGAAGCCGAGCTCGATCGCGAAACCTGGCGCGCGCTGGCGCTCGGCGTGGGCGACGGCGCCACCGCGGTGGCCCGCAGCGCGCGTGTGTTCCCGGCGCGCTGACGTGCCGCCGCATCCTTCCTCATCGATAACGACAACGCCCCTGAGAGGCTGACCCATGAATTTCCAGCAATTGCGCTTCGTCCGGGAAGCGGTACGCCAGAACATGAACCTGACGGAAGTCGCGAACGTGCTCTACACGTCGCAGTCGGGCGTCTCGAAGCAGATCAAGGATCTCGAGGACGAACTGGGCGTCGACATCTTCATCCGTCGCGGCAAGCGCCTGACCGGCCTCACCGAGCCCGGCAAGGCGGTGCACCAGCTGATCGAGCGGATGCTGCTGGACGCCGAGAACCTGCGTCGCGTGGCGCGCCAGTACGCCGACCAGGACAGCGGCCACCTGGTGGTGGCGACCACCCACACGCAGGCGCGCTACGCGCTGCCCAAGGTGATCCGCCAGTTCACCGACGTGTTCCCCAAGGTGCACCTGGCGCTGCGCCAGGGCAGCCCGCAGCAGATCGCGCAGATGATCCTCAGCGGCGAGGCCGACATCGGCATCTCGACCGAGGCGCTGGACCGCTATCCCGACATCGTGACCTTCCCGTGCTATTCCTGGCACCACGTGGTGGTGGTGCCGAAGGACCACCCGCTGGTCGGTCGCGCCAACCTCACGCCCGAGGAGATCGCCGAGTACCCGATCATCACCTACGACCAGGACTTCACCGGTCGCTCGCATATCGACCAGGCCTTCGCCAAGGTGGGCGCGGTGCCCGACGTGGTGCTGACCGCGATCGACGCCGACGTGATCAAGACCTATGTCGAGCTCGGCATGGGCATCGGCGTGGTGGCGGCGATGGCCTACGACGCGCAGCGCGATTCGGGTCTGGTCGCGCTCGACACGCAGCACCTGTTCGAGGCCAGCACGACGCGGGTGGGCCTGCGCAAGGGCGCCTTCCTGCGCTCCTATGCCTACAAGCTGCTGGAGATGTTCGCGCCGCACCTGACCGAGGCCGAGATCGCCGCGCAACTGAAGGAAACCGCCGTCTGAGCGGCGAGGGCGGGGCGCCGGCGTCTCGCCCTCGGGTTCGCATCGCTCATCGCGCGAGCCGTTCCGGCTCGCCGCCCACCTGCCGTTCGCCGGGGCCATGTCGCGGCCGAATCCCTCGCGCGGGCGCGTCCTGTCTTGCGCTTGCCTTGCAAGATCCCCACAATCCCGGAATCGGTACAAACCCCGTTGCGTAATCGGCACGATCGGTACAGCATTGGCGCTTCCCGGTACGAACAAAAACGGACGGGATGCACGAGATGGGTGAAATCGACTGCCGGCAATCGCTCGCGCTTCCTGTTCACGCCGCTTCAGGGCGTATTTTCCTGATTCGACGGACGTACCACGGCAAACGTTTGCTCAACATGAAAACGACACCCGGGGCAACCGGGCACACACAGTGAGGAGATTTCGCATGGACTTCCAGATTCGCCGCCGTGTTCTCGCCGCCGCGCTCGCCGGCGCCGCCATTGCCGTCGCGCCGCTCGGCGCCCATGCGCAAGCCGCCCACAAGCCCAAGGTCGCGCTGGTGATGAAGTCGCTCGCCAACGAGTTCTTCCTGACCATGGAGAACGGCGCGAAGGAATACCAGCAGCACAACCCGGCGATGTTCGACCTGGTCACCAACGGCATCAAGGACGAGACCGACACCGCCAACCAGATCCGCATCGTCGAGCAGATGATCGTCTCCAAGGTCGACGCGATCGTGCTCGCGCCGGCCGATTCGAAGGCGCTGGTGCCGGTGGTCAAGAAGGCGGTCGACGCCGGCATCATCGTGATCAACATCGACAACCGGCTCGATCCGGACGTGCTGAAGTCGAAGAACCTCAACGTGCCCTTCGTCGGCCCCGACAATCGCAAGGGCGCCCGCAAGATCGGCGACTACCTCGCCAAGAACCTGAAGGCCGGCGACGAGGTCGGCATCATCGAGGGCGTGTCGACCACCACCAACGCGCAGCAGCGCACCGCCGGCTTCCAGGACGCGATGAAGGCGGTGGGCGCCAAGGTGGTCTCGCTGCAGTCGGGCGAGTGGGAGATCGACAAGGGCAACGCGGTGGCCTCGGCCATGCTCAACGAGTACCCGAATCTGAAGGCGCTGCTGTGCGGCAACGACAGCATGGCGATCGGCGCGGTCTCGGCGGTGCGCGCGGCCGGCAAGGCCGGCAAGGTCTACGTGGTCGGCTACGACAACATCAACGCGATCAAGCCGATGCTGCAGGACGGCCGCGTGCTCGCCACGGCCGACCAGTACGCGGCCAAGCAGGCGGTGTTCGGCATCGACACGGCGCTCAAGGCGATCGCCGAGCACAAGAAGCAGGCCGAGCTGTCGGGCACGGTCGAGACGCCGGTCGACCTGGTCGTCAAGAAGTAAGTGACCCGCATGGCGACGATTCCCAGCGCCGCGGCATCCCCGGCCGCGCCGGTGCTCGAGGTCGAGGGCGTCGGCAAGACCTACGCCGAGCCGGTGCTGGCCGGCGTCTCGCTCGCGCTGCACGCGGGCGAGGCGCTGGCCCTCACGGGCGAGAACGGCGCGGGCAAGAGCACCCTGTCGAAGATCATCGGCGGGCTGGTCACGCCCACCGGCGGCAGCTTGCGGCTGGCCGGCGGCGCCTATGCGCCGGCCAGCCGCAACGAGGCGGAGGCACTCGGGATCCGCATGGTGATGCAGGAGCTGAACCTGCTGCCCACCCTGACGGTGGCCGAGAACCTGTTCCTCAACCGCCTGCCGCGCCGCTTCGGCGTGATCGACCGCGGCCGGCTGCGCGCCGACGCGCGCGAGGCGATGGCGCGCGTCGGGCTCGACGCGATCGATCCCGATACGCCGGTGGGCGCGCTCGGCATCGGCCATCAGCAGATGGTCGAGATCGCGCGCAACCTGATCGGCGACTGCCGCGTGCTGATCCTCGACGAACCCACCGCGATGCTGACCGCGCGCGAGGTCGAGCTGCTGTTCGCGCAGATCGACCGCCTCAAGGCGCGCGGCGTGGCGCTGGTCTACATCTCGCACCGCCTCGAGGAGCTGGCGCGGGTGGCCGAGCGCGTGGCCGTGCTGCGCGACGGGCGGCTGGTCCATGTCGGGCCGATGGGCGAGGTCTCGACCGAGCGGCTGGTGGCCCTGATGGCCGGGCGCGAGGTGGGCGAGCACATCGATCTCGGCGAGCGCCGGATCGGCGCGCCGCGCCTGGCGGTGGCCGGGCTCACGCGCGGCAGCGTGGTGCGCGACATCTCCTTCGAGGTGCGCGCCGGCGAGATCTTCGGCATTTCCGGCCTGATCGGCGCCGGGCGCACCGAGCTGCTGCGGCTGATCTACGGCGCCGACCGCGCCGATCGCGGCACGGTGTCGATCGGCACGCCGCCGCGCCCGGTGAAGATCCAGTCGCCCTCCGACGCGGTGCGCCAGGGCATCGCGCTGATCACCGAGGACCGCAAGGGCGAGGGCCTGCTGCTGTCGCAGCCGATCGCCGCCAATGTCTCGCTCGGCCAGCTCGGCCGCATCTCGCGGGCCGGCGTGGTCGACACCGCGCGCGAGCACGCGCTCGCGCAGCGCCAGATCGACGCGATGCGGATCCGCACGCGCGGCCCGGCGCAGACGGTGGGCGAACTCTCGGGCGGCAACCAGCAGAAGGTCGTGATCGGCCGCTGGCTGGCCCACGACATGGCCGTGCTGCTGTTCGACGAACCCACCCGCGGCATCGACGTCGGCGCCAAGTTCGACATCTATGCGCTGATGGGCGCGCTGGCTCGCGAGGGTCGCGCGCTGGTGGTGGTGTCCAGCGACCTGCGCGAGCTGATGCTGATCTGCGATCGCATCGGCGTGATGTCGGCGGGGCGCATGAGCGCCGTGTTCGAGCGCGGCGGCTGGACCCAGGACAGTCTGCTGGCCGCCGCCTTTGCCGGCTTCTCGCGCCGCGATGCCAGCGCCGCGCCCTTGCCGGCTGCAGGCCCGTCCTCCGGGGCGGGTGATTCGACCCCAGGAATTCTTTCATGAACGAACCCATCGTCCCCGGCCGCGAGACGGCCGACTCCACCCCGGCGGCCGCGCCCGACGCGGCCGCGCCGGCCGCCAAGCGCCTGTCCGGCACGCGCCTGGGCCTGTCCAACTACCTGGGCTTGGCCGGCGCGCTGATCGCGATGATCGCGCTGTTCTCGGTGCTCAGCTCGCATTTCCTCACCTACGACACCTTCAGCACCATCGCCAACCAGATTCCCGACCTGGTGGTGATGTCGGTCGGCATGACCTTCGTGCTGATCATCGCCGGCATCGACCTGTCGGTCGGCTCGGTGCTGGCGCTGGCGGCCTCCTTCGTCAGCGTGGCCGCCCTGAAATGGCACTGGGGGCCGCTGCCCTCGGCGCTGCTCGGGATCGCCGCGGCGGCCGTGACCGGCATGCTGACCGGCGCGGTCACGGTGGGCTGGCGGATTCCGTCCTTCATCGTCTCGCTCGGCGTGCTGGAGGGCGCGCGCGGCCTGGCCTACCAGCTCACCAACTCGCGCACCGCCTATATCGGCGACGCCTTCGATTTCCTCTCCAATCCGTTCGCGCTCGGCATCTCGCCGGCCTTCGTGATCGCCGTGCTGGTGATGATCGTGGCCCAGTTCGTGCTGACCCGCACCGTGTTCGGACGCTATCTGGTTGGTATCGGTACCAACGAAGAGGCGGTAAGGCTTGCCGGGGTGAACCCTCGTCCGTATAAAATCATTGTGTTTGCGTTGATGGGCGCGCTCGCGGGGCTTGCGGCGCTGTTCCAGATCTCGCGTCTCGAAGCGGCCGATCCGAATGCCGGCGTCGGGCTCGAACTGCAGGTCATCGCGGCCGTCGTGATCGGCGGCACGAGCCTGATGGGCGGGCGCGGCTCGGTGATCAGCACCTTCTTCGGCGTGTTGATCATCTCGGTGCTGGCCGCGGGGCTGGCGCAGATCGGCGCGAACGAACCGACCAAGCGCATCATTACCGGGGCCGTGATCGTCGTTGCCGTCGTGCTCGACACCTATCGCAGCCGCCGCACGCGCACTTAAAGACAGACCAGAGGGATTCAGAATGGCGACGATCAAGGATGTGGCGGCCATGGCCGGCGTATCGTTCACGACGGTGTCGCACGTGGTGAACAATTCGCGGCCGGTGTCGGCCGACGTGAGGGCCAAGGTGGAGCGGGCGATCGTCCAGCTCAACTACGTCCCGTCGGCCGTGGCGCGATCCCTGAAGGCGCGCTCGACGGCCACCATCGGCCTGGTGGTGCCCAACAGCACCAACCCGTATTTCGCCGAACTGGCGCGCGGCATCGAGGACCAATGCGCGGCGCGCGGTTATTGCGTGTTCTTCTGCAATTCCGACGACGATCCCATCAAGCAGCGAAACTATCTGCGCGTGCTGCAGGAAAAGCGCATCGACGGGCTGATCATCGCCTCGGCCGGCGAGGACACGGTGCTGGCTCAGACCCTGGCCGATTCGCGCGAGCCGCTGGTGATCGTCGACCGCAATATCGAGGGGCTGTCCGCCGACCTGGTGCAGATCGACCACGAACGCGGCGCCTACCTGGCCACGCGCCACCTGATCGAGCTCGGCCATTCGCGGATCGGCTGCATCACGGGCCCGGTCGACACGGCGGTGAGCGCGATGCGCGTGCACGGCTTCATCCGCGCGATGGCCGAACGCGGCATCGACATCATCCCGGGCGCGATCGCCGAAAGCGACTTCTCCTGCCTGGGCGGCTATCGCGCGGCGGCCGAGCTGATCGACGCGCTGCATCCCAGCGCGATCTTCGCCGGCAACGACCTGATGGGGATCGGCGCGCTGCGCGCGGCCGCCGAGCGCGGGCTGCGCGTGCCGACCGACTGCTCGATCATCGGCTTCGACGACATCGAGATGTCGAGCTACACCTATCCGGCACTCTCCACGGTCGGCCAGTCGGTGCGCGCGCTCGGCGAGATCGCCGCGCAGACCCTGATCGAGCGGATCTCGGCGGGCGCCTCGGCGCCGGCCAAGCGGCGTCGCGTGGTGTCGCCGCGCCTGGTGCTGCGCGAATCGACCGCGCCTTATGGCGGCGCGCCCGGCGCCGCGCCCGCGGCGGCCGGCGGAGGGCAGGCATGAGCGGTACGCCGGTTTCGACCTCCGCGCGCGGAAACGTTGCCGTGGTCGGCAGCCTCAACATGGACCTGATCGTGCGCGCGCCGCGCCTGCCCAAGCCGGGCGAGACGCTGAGCGGGCACGGT